>NZ_PSUG01000012.1:0-81058 GCF_002931755.1 Rathayibacter sp. AY2B3
CGTCGGCGGAGGCGCACACGCCCGCCCCCGACCTCAGGACACCGTGAACCCTCAGGACACCGCGAAAGCCCCCGCCTTCCCCTGGATCGGCCTGCTCACGCTCGCCGGCGCCGTCTTCGTCTCGGTGACGAGCGAGTTCCTCCCGACCGGGCTCATCCCCGACATGTCGCGCGACCTCGGCGTGAGCATCTCGCTGACCGGCCAGCTCGTCACGATCTTCGCCGCGACCGTCGTCGTCGCGACGACCCCGCTGACCCTCGTCACCCAGCGCTTCTCGCGCAAGAGCCTCCTCCTCGTGGCGCTGTGCACCATCGCGGTCGCCAACGTCCTCGCCGCGCTCGCCCCCACCTTCGGGCTGCTCATCGGCGCGCGCATCCTCGGCGGCCTCGCCCACGGCCTCTTCTGGGCGATCGTCGCCGCCTACTCCGCGCACCTCGTCGCTCCGGAGCAGCTCGGCCGCGCGACCGCGATCACGGCGGGCGGCGGATCCGCGGCCTTCGTCCTCGGCGTCCCCCTGGGCACGGCGCTCGGGCACGCGTTCGGCTGGCGGCCCACCTTCGCGATCCTCGGCGGCGTGGTCCTCGTGCTCGCGCTGATCGTGGTGAAGTTCCTGCCCGCGGTCGACCACCACATCCCCTTGCGGACCGGCGAGATCCGCCTGCCGGCGCGGAAGGACCGCACCCTCCCCCGCATCATCGGGGTCTGCGTCGTCATCCTCCTCGTGCTGATCGGCCAGAACACCCTCTCGACCTACATCACGCCCTGGCTCGAGAACGCCTCCTTCGCCCCCGACACGGTGCCGCTCGTGCTCTTCGCGTTCGGCGGCGCGGGCGCGGTCGGACTCGTCCTGGCCGGCTTCGCGACCGACCGGTTCCCCCGCTCCGGCTTCGTGGTCGCCGCGATCGCGGTCGTGCTGGCGCTCGCGGGCCTGGCCGTCGCCGCGGGCACCGGCGCCGCCACGGCCGTGGTCGTCGCCGCGGTGGTCTGGAACATCGCCTTCGGCGGGATCCCGGCGATGCTGCAGACCCGGATGCTGCGCACCTCCTCCTTCCAGCTGCGGAGCCTCGCCGCGGCGCTCCAGACGACGGCGTTCAACATCGGCATCGGCGGCGGCGCAGTCGTCGGCGGACTGGCGATCGACGCGAGCGGGCTCGACGTGCTGCCGTGGGTCGCGATCGTCATCGTCGCGGTGGGGCTCGTGGTCAGCCTGGTCGTCGACGCGCGGGCGACGGCGGCGGTGCGCGCGGAGGCGGTCCCCAACCGCTGATCGTGTTCACAACGGAGGAAGAACGTGCTCCGGCGCGCGCCGATCCGCCTGTTCGCGCTCGACCTGGAACGTTCTTCCTCCGTTGCGAACACGGCGGCCTCCAGCGTCGTGGACACAGCGGCGATCCTCCGGTGCGAACACGGGGATGTCGTCCGGTGCGAACACGGGGATGTCGTCCGCACGGACGACGCGGCGCCCCGGGGAGCAGGGGATACGGTCGATGGATGAGAGACAGAACCCGATGAGCCCGAGCACCCTCGAGCCACCGCTGACCCTCCCCTACTACGGTGCTCCGCCGATGGCGGCGCTCCGCCGCTTCTTCGGCAACTACCTCCGCTTCCGCGGGAGGGCGAGCCGGGCCGAGTACTGGTGGATCATCCTCCTCGGCAGCGTCCTCACGGGGCTGCTGCAGCTGGCCGACGGCGGTCCGTGGCGTCTCGACTTCACGCTGACGCCGTACCCGAGCGGCGCGCCGTTCCAGACCTTCTGGGTGTCGCTCGCCGCGGGCGCGATCGCTCTGGCGACGTTCCTCCCGTCCCTCTCGCTGATCTGGCGGCGACTGCACGACGTGAACCGCAGCGGGCTCTGGATCCTCCTGATCCTCGTGCCGATCGCCGGCTATGTGTTCCTGCTGATCCTGTTCGTGCTGCCGCCGCGGCCGGAGGGCGCGCGATTCGACTGAGCGGCGGGCGCGTCGGCGGTGGAGGGCCGGACGCGGTCGGCGAGTCGATGGCCGGTCGTCAGGACGGCACCTCCGCAGTCAGGTGAACGAGCCGGTCCTCAAGCGTGCAGCTCTGCAGTCAGGTCGATGAGCCGGTCGTCGGGCCGAACGTCGGCAGTAGGGCCGACACCGTGACGGCGGGTCGAACCTCGGCAGTAGGGCCGACACCGTGACGGCCGGTCGACGCCGTCACGGGCCCGGGCGCCGCTCGTGCACGAGCCCGACGCCGCGAGGCGCGACAGCCGTCCCCCTATGCGCACCAGTCGCGTGAGCGCCCGTTGACGCTGCGCGCGGTGTCGCCGGTGCCGAGGTCGACGAGCACGGTCGAGGTCGCGCTGAAGCCCGGCTCGCCCGGGTAGTCGTCCGGCCTGCCCTCGACCGAGACGGTCTCGACGGCGAGGTACTGCCCGTTCGGCGAGAGGCAGACGCCGCGGATGCGCCCCGTCGGCGAGGTGCGGAACACCTCCGACGTGCCGGACCCGTCGACGCGGACGACGGAGTACTGGGTCGCCCCCGTCTCCGGCGCGTACTCGGCCTCGAGCTCGACGTAGCTCTCGGAGTCGAGGAGCAGGACCTGCACGGGCGACGCGGTCGCGCTCACGTCCGCCGGCGGGAGCGCGAGCGTCTCGACCGAGCCGTCGGCCAGGTCGATCAGCGAGCCCGACTCGGGGTCGGCGACCACGAGCCGGTTCGCCCCGGGCACGAACCCGCGCAGCTCCGCGTGCTGCCCGAGCGGGCTGATCGAGCCGGGCGTCAGCAGGTCGAGCAGGAGCACCGTGTCGTCGAGCGAGTGGGTGACGACCGAGGTGGTGCCGGGCACGAACATCCAGTCGCGCGCCCGCAGCGGCCCGCCGTCGATCCCGAGCACGGGGACCGCCTCGGCCTTCTGGTCGGTGAGGTCGTAGGAGTAGAGGGCGCGGTCGAGCGGGCCGGACGGCGCCTGGCCGGTGAAGGTCCAGCCGAGCACGCCCTTCTCCGGCGAGGAGTGCAGCTCGCGCACGGTCCCGGGGCCGGGGAGCGGGATGACGCCCTCGGAGCCGGTGTCCAGCGTGACCGTGCGGAGGAGGTTCGTGTCGTCCGGCTCTATGGTCACGACGACCAGCACCGGGCCGACGACGGCGTAGTCCTGGATCCGGTCGGCCGTCACGAGGACCCGGGCGTCGCCTCCGGAGAGCGGGCGGACGCGGACGGCGTCGGGCTGCGAAGGATCATCGGCGGTGCGGTCGAGGGTGAAGAGGTCGGGGTCCTTCGTGGTGAAGGAGGCGGAGACGTCGGCGGCCGAGCCGGTCGCGGCGCTGCGGGCGTCGTCGATCCCGATCTCGTAGCGGGTGGCGTAGCGGAGGGTGTCGGTGAAGGTGACGGTGAGGACGCCGCCGTCGAGCTCGGCGGTGTGGGGAGCCTCCGGAGCCACTCTCACCCGGTCCAGCGCGTCGGGCTCGAGAGCCTGGTCGAGGTGCAGCCGGGCGCGGGAGCCGTCGCGCTCGACCACGGCGCCGGTGCCGACCTCGAGGGACGCGACCCTCGGTCCTTTCGCCACGGTCGCTGCGGTCAGCCCGCCGACCGCGAGCACGAGCACGGCGACGACGATCCGGAAGCCGCGGCGGAAGCCGCGGGCCGGTGACGAACCGAGGTCGGGAGCTCGACGCGCGCCCCTTCGGCCCGTTCCTCCACTCTCGACCTCGGTTGCGAACGGATCAGTAGACATACGGCATCGCCGGCTCGTCGATCGGAGTGAGTGCCTCCGGCTCCAGCACCACCGCCTCGGCGCTCGTGACGCTCGGGTTCGCGCCGAAGCCGCCGCTCGCCTCCAGCCACTGCCCCTCGGCGTAGGTGTCAGCCCAGCCGGCCAGGTGGACCGGCACGCCCACCGGCTGCGCGTCCACCGCGCAGCAGGTGACCACGAAGCGGGCGATGTAGAAGACGTTCTCGGGGTCGGAGGCGTCGGGGGTCACGAAACCGCTCACCGTGGCCGTGCGGCCGGCGAGGAACTGCTCGCTCGCGCCCTGACGCAGCAGGGTCGCCCAGTCGCGCACGCTGAACGAGGCGGTGTCGCCGGTGGGCGCAGCGGCGGTCACGGAGGCGTCGACGGCGCTGGTGTTGACCTCGCGCTGCGTCGCGGTCGAGGCGGTGAGGGCGGCCGGCGGGAGCACGAGCAGGGCGACGGCGGCGGAGGCGATCACCGCGACTCCGGCGGCGACCGCGACCACACGGCGCCAGGGGCGGGCGGTCGCGGGGGCGTGGAGGTGCTCGACGTCGTCCTCGTGCGCGTGGGCGTCCTCCTCCGCTCCCGGCACCACCGCGAACGCCGCGATCAGCAGCACTCCCGCGATCACCGCGAGCACCACCGAGAACTCGAAGTAGCGGGGGTGGATGTAGAGGCCGAGCCGGCCGGTCGCCGCGAGCCACAGGGTCGAGACGACGCCGATCAGGCTGAGGACGACGCCCTTCCAGCGGGCGAGGAGGCGCTCAGAGCGCATAGTTCACCGCCAGTCCCAGCACGGCGGCGGCGAGGGCGACCAGCACGGTGACGCGCACCAGCGTCGCGGCCGAGAACGTGGTGCGCAGCAGCGCGAGCATCTTGACGTCGATCATCGGGCCGAAGACGAGGAACGCGATGATGCCTCCCGGCAGGAACGTGGAGCCGAACGAGAGCACGAAGAACGCGTCGACGTTCGAGCAGATCGAGATGACGAAGGCGAGCACCATCAGCGCCAGCACCGACCAGAGCGGGTCGCCGCCGAGCGTGGTCAGCACGTCGCGCGAGACGCCGACCTGGATCAGCCCTGCGATGGCGGCGCCGACGAACAGCGCCGGCATCATCGCCCCGGTCTCCTCGGCGAACAGCAGCACACTGCGCCGGGAGCGGTCGCGGAGGGAGCGGGACGGCCGCTCGCCCGCCTCGCACGCCGCGCGGAAGCGGTCGGTGAGCAGGCTCATCGGCTCGGAGTGGCGGCTGAAGATCCAGCCGACGAGGTTCGCGATCGCGAAGCCGCCGACGATGCGCCAGACGAGGATCCCGTCGGCCCAGCCGAAGGCCTGGTACGTCGTGACGATGGTGATCGGGTTCACGATCGGCGCGGCCAGCAGGAACGTCATCGACTCCGACACCGAGAGGCCCTTGACGATCAGTCCGCGGGCGAGCGGCACGTTGCCGCACTCGCAGACCGGGAGGAGCACGCCGAGCAGCGAGATCACGAGCCGCCGCGGAAGCGCCCGCTTCGGCAGGATCCTCAGCAGCACGGCCTCGGGCACCCACAGCTGCACGGCGATCGAGAGGACGATGCCGAGGAACACGAACGGCAGCGACTCGATGACGACGCTGATCGAGAGGGTGAGGAAGTCGCGCACCGCGTCCGAGAGCGAGTCGCCCGCCGCGTCCGGGGCGAGCAGGCGCGTCGCCACGAGGACGGCGACCAGGGCGAGCCCGAGGAGCGGCCCGCGCCGCGACCGCCGGGCGCCCGGGGACGCGCGGGTCGGGGCGGCGAGCGCGGATTCGGGGGACATCCCGACCCATCGTAGGCGGGGCCCTCGGGGGCCGGCGCGGGACGCGGCCGGTCGGCGCCGGGCCGCGAGTACGCAGAAGTGGCCGTACTCGAGCGCGAGTACTGCGACTTCTGCGTACTCGCGACGTCGACTGCGCCCGGGCCCCGCGAGTGTCCGGTGCGAGGGAGGGCGCCGAGGTCGCGGGAGGCGGTCGCCGCACTCGCGCAGAAGCCCGGCGGGTGCAGGATGAGCGCATGCCCGCCTCCCCCGCGCACCTCCTCCGCGTGCGGATGCAGCCGCGCGCGATCGACGAGGCGCACCGCGTCTCGAGTCCGCTCGAGCTGCTCGTCGACCTGACCTTCGTCGTCGCGATCGCCCAGATCGCCCAGCAGCTCGCCCACGCCACCGAGGAGGGGCACCTCGCCGAGGGGCTCCTCCCCTTCGGCATGGTGTTCTTCGCGATCTGGTGGGCGTGGATGAACTTCACCTGGTTCGCCTCCGGGTACGACACCGACGACGTGCCCTACCGGCTGCTGACCCTCGCCCAGATGGGAGGAGTCCTCGTGCTCGCGGCCGGAGTGCCGGCCGGCTTCGAGGAGGGCGACTACCGGGCGATCACCATCGGCTACGCGATCATGCGGTTCGCGCTGGTGAGCCAGTGGATCCGCGTCGCCGTGTCCACTCCGCAGCACCGCACCTCCGCCGTGCGCAACGCCGTCGGCTTCTCGATCGTGCAGGCCGGCTGGCTGCTGCGGCTGCTCCTGCCCGAGGAGGTGGGGGTGGTGAGCTTCCTCCTCATGGTCGCCTGCGAGCTGGCCGTGCCCCTCTGGGCGCAGCGGGCGGGGGACGCGAACTGGCATCCGCACCACGTCGCCGAGCGGTACGGGCTGTTCACGATCATCCTGCTCGGCGAGGGCGTCCTCGCGGCGGTGATGGGCGTGCAGCGGGCGGTGACGGAGGCGGGCGTCAGCACCTCGCTCGTGCTGGTCGCGGCGTGCGGGCTGGTGATCGTGTTCGCGCTGTGGTGGCTGTCGTTCTCGCATCCCTCCGGCGAGCTGCTGGAGCGGCGGCGCGGACTCTCCTACCGCTGGGGCTACGCGCACTTCGCGGCG
Source organism: Rathayibacter sp. AY2B3 (assembly GCF_002931755.1). NCBI lineage: Bacteria > Bacillati > Actinomycetota > Actinomycetes > Micrococcales > Microbacteriaceae > Rathayibacter > Rathayibacter sp. AY2B3. Next base: position 6,584 of record NZ_PSUG01000012.1, read on the forward strand.
TTCGCGGCCCTCGCGGCGCTGGGATCCGGGCTGGAGGCGGCGGTCGCCGCGACCGCGGGCCACCTCGAGGCGTCCGACACGGTGATCGGCGCGGCCGTCGCGGTGCCGGTCGCGGTCTTCGTGCTGACCCTGTGGGCGGTGCACGCGCCGCTCGGCGAGCACCAGCCGATGCCCGCGCGACTGGCGCTCCCCGGCGTGGTGCTGGCGCTCGCGACTCCGCTGGTCGCTGGAGAGTTCGGAGTGGGCGGGGTGCTCGTCGCGCTGGCCGCGGTGTCGGCGGGGCTGGTCGCCGCGGTGGTGGGGCGCGGGCGCACCGCGGAGTGACGGGGTCGGCGGGCGAGGCGCGTCGCGGTCGCGGGAGGCGCCGGCGCCTCGAGACACCGCCCTCGTCGGCGAGACGCCGGGCTGGGGGCGGTGTCCCGGCGGTAGCGGGACGCCTCGGCGACCGCATCGCGCCGACGGCCCCGCGGCAGCGGCTACCGCGGCAGCGGCTACCGCGGCAGCGGCTCCGGCCGGCGGGGCGCCCAGCAGCGGACGCGCGCGCGGTAGCGCTCGAAGTCGGCGCCGAAGCGGGCGGCGAGGTCCGCCTCCTCCAGGGGGCGCACGGCCTGGTTCCAGACGACGGCGCCGAGGAGCGCGTACAGGACGACCAGCCACGACGAGAGCAGCAGCCCGACCGCCGCTCCCTGCGCGATGCCGGCGACCGCCATCGGGTTGCGGACCCAGCGGTAGGGGCCGGCGATCACCAGGCGGTTGGTCATCGCGATAGGCAGCGGCGTGCCGTCGCCGAGGAGCGACATCGTCAGCGCCGACCAGATCCCGAGCGCGCTCGCCGCGACCAGCAGCAGGACGCCGAGGCCGACGACCACCGGCGGTGCCGCTCCGAGGCCCACGCCCCAGCGCGCCTCCAGCGCGGCGATCACCAGCGGGATCACGACCAGCGCGCCTCCCCAGAACACCGCGATCTGAGCGAGGGTCGCCGCGAGGTGCGAGCCGGGGCGGCGGCCGGCGGTCGCGACGCGGAAGGAGAAGGGGCCGGAGGCGATCCAGCGCGTGGGCACCCGGCCGAGCAGGAGCAGGCACGCCGCGACCAGGGAGCCGCCCGCCGCGGCGAGCATCGCGACGACGCCCCAGCCCGCCTCCCCCGTCAGGGTGGCCCAGGCGGTCAGCGCGACCGCGACGAGGAGCGTCCAGGCCGTCGCGGTGACGGCCGCCCAGCGCACCCCGGCGGCGGCGAGAGCGGAGGCTCCCACGAACAGCGGGAGGTCGAGTGCCGCGACAGGGACGGGATCGAGGCTGCCGAGCGTAGCGATCCGCACGGCCGGGACGAGCGCCACCGCGATCCACCACGCCGCTCCGCCGAGGGCCTGCGCGGCGAAGTAGAGGCGTCCCCGGGGCATGGCTGCACGGTACTTCATAGGGGAACCCTAGGAACGACCCAGGGCGTTGACGGGCTGGGCGCCGTAGGCTCGGAACCAGTTCCCGCCGCCTCCACGAGAAGCGGCCCACCACGACGCCAAGGACGACGCCGATGAACCGCACGACCGTGATCACCGCACTCGCCTGCGGGCTCCTCCTCTCCGCCGCCGCAGCGACTCCCGCTGTCGCCGCGACCTCCGACACCGCCGGCGACTCCGCCCGCTCCGTCGACGAGTTCGGCGTGCTCGCCGCGACCGACGGCGACACCCTGCTGATCAACGGGCGCGCCTTCCTCCTCGAGTAGGTCCTCCCCGCCGCGCACGGCCGCGAGGACGCCACTCGCGACCCGGGCCTCCTGATCCGCCACCGCGTCGACGTCGACGCCACCCCGGGAGCGCTCCGGGCGGCCGTCACCGAGACCGCCGACGCCGACCACCGACACCGCGGCCCGCACGGCCCGTGGGTGAAGCCTCGCGGCGGGCGACCCCGGATCGTCATCCACCCCCACTAGGGTGACGCTACTCATGCCGGGTCCTCCGGCCGTGGACCGGATCCGACAGGGATCCCGCGAGGGGTGCCGCCCGGCAGTCGTCTCGCCCGTTCGCGGACCGCCCTCTCCGGGAAGGCTCCGCCTCCCCGCGGCTGGAGTCAGCATGGAGTCCCCCTTCCCCCTCGCGCACCGGAGATCCGGCACCACCGTCGGACTGCTGTCGACCTTCCCGCCCACGCGCTGCGGGCTCGCGACCTTCACCGAGGCCCTCGGCGGTGCACTGGCCGACGACCACGGCGCCGGCATCCGCACCGTCCGCGTGATGGACGAGCTCGCCGGGCCCGGATCGACGCCCGGCACGAGCGTCGTCGCCGAGCTCGTCGCGGGCGACCCGGTGAGCACCGCGCGCGCTGCGGCCGAGCTCGACTCCTGCGACGTCGCGATCATCCAGCACGAGTACGGCATCTACGGCGGACCCGACGGCGACGAGGTGATCGCCCTGATGGAGCGGCTCGCCGTGCCCGCGATCGTGGTCCTGCACACGGTGCTGGAGACGCCGACCCCCTCGCAGCGCCTCGTGCTGGAGCGGGTCGCCGCTCTCGCCGACGCGGTCGTGGTGATGACAGCCGTCGCGGCCGAGATCCTCGAGCGCCGCTACGACGTGGACGCCTCGCGCGTCGTCGTCATCGCGCACGGCGTCCCCGTCTGGAACGCGGCAGCCCGGTCCGCCGCCGCCGCGGATCCGCAGATCATCACCTGGGGCCTGATCGGCCCGGGCAAGGGCATCGAGTGGGGGATCCGCGCGATGGCCGACCTGCGCGACGCCGGCGTCTCCGCCCACTACACCGTCTACGGGCAGACGCACCCCAAGGTCGTCGCGCACGCCGGCGAGGCCTACCGGGAGTCGCTGGCGGAGCTGATCGCCGAGCTGCGGCTCGAGGACCGGGTCGTGCTCGACGGCCGCTACCTCGATCCCTCCCAGCTCGCCGCGGCGGTCGCCGATGCCGACGCGGTCCTGCTGCCCTACGACTCCCGCAACCAGGTCACCTCGGGGGTGCTCGTGGAGGCGCTGGCCGCCGGACGACGGGTCGTCGCGACGGAGTTCCCCCACGCTCTCGAGCTGCTCGGGAACGGCCGCGGCCGCACGGTCGCGCACGAGGACCCCGCCGCGATGGCCGCAGCACTGCGCGAGGCGCTCGCCGACTCCGCCCCCGCAGCCGCTCCGGCCGCCCTCTCCTGGCCGGCGGCCGCCGGCCTCTACCTCGGTCTCGTCGAGCGCCTCCGCATCGAGCACGCGGCGTGACCGCGGGGCCCGCACTCGCGACGGCACTCCCCTACGAGCACCTCGACGCCCTCACCGACGAGCGCGGACTCCACGAGCACGCGCTGCTCGACGCGCCCCGCCCCGAGCACGGGTACTGCGTCGACGACGTCTCGCGCGCCCTGATCGTGGTGGCGCAGGAGCCGGAGCAGACGTTCCGGACCCGTCGCCTCACCGAGCAGTACCTCCGCTTCCTCGAGGCGGCCGCGGAGCCGGACGGCACCGTGCACAACCGGCTGTCGCCCGACGGCGAGTGGGCGGACGTCTCCTCGCTCGGCGACTGGTGGGGCCGCAGCGTCTGGGCCGCCGGGGTCGTCGCCGCGCACGCCGAGCTGCCGCTGACCCGCCGCCGCGCGATGCGGCTCTTCCTCCACCTCGCGGAGGAGCGCTCGCCGGACCTGCGTGCGATGACGTTCGCGGTGCTCGGCGCGGTCGAGGTCGTCGCCGTCCGCCCGCACTCGCTGGTCGCGGTCCAGCTGCTGCACGACGCCGCGCCGATGCTCCTCTCCTGCACGGATCAGGCCTGGCCCTGGCCGGAGGCGCGCCTGCGCTACGCCAACGGCTGCGTCCCCGAGGCCCTCCTGGCGGCGGGCGAGGCGCTGCAGGATCCGCCGCTGCTCGCGCGCGGGTTCGCCGCCCTCGCCTTCCTGCTGGGCCTCGAATCGCGCGACGGCCGCCTCTCGGTGACGGGCGTGGCCGGCCGCGGGCCGGACGAGCTCGGAGTGCTCTTCGACCAGCAGCCGATCGAGGTCGCCGCCATCGCCGCCGCGTGCGCCCGCGCCCTGACGCTCGACGAGGATCCGCTCTGGCGCGAGGGCCTCGCCTCCTGCTGGGCCTGGTTCCACGGGGTCAACGACTCCGCGACCGTGATGGTCGATCCGCGCTCCGGCGCCGGGTACGACGGACTGGAGCCGCAGGGCCGCAACGAGAACCGGGGCGCGGAGTCGACGATCGCCGCTCTGCACACCTCGCTCGTGGTGCGGCGGGCCGGCCTGCAGCCGACGCGGCCGAGCGTCCCGGCGACCCCCGCGGTCGTCGCCGCCCGATGACCGCAGGACCCGGGGACCCGGCGGCCGGGCTGCGGATCGCGATGCTCGCGCCGGTCGCGTGGCGCACGCCGCCGCGCCACTACGGGCCGTGGGAGCAGGTCGCGAGCCTCCTGACCGAGGGCCTGGTCCGCCGCGGAGCCGAGGTGACGCTCTTCGCGACCGGCGACTCCGTGACGACAGCCGCGCTCGAATCGGTCACTCCGACGGGCTACGCCGAGTCGGGCCGCGACGGCCGGGTGTCGGAGGCGCTGCACATCGCGGCGGTCCTCGACCGTGCCGGCGAGTTCGACCTGGTGCACAACCACCTCGACTGGCTGCCGCTCGCCCTCGCGGCGCAGTGGCCCGTCCCGCTCGTGACGACGGTGCACGGTTTCTCGGGGCCCGAGATCCTGCCCGCCTACCGCGAGGCGCTGCGGCACCCGCGCACCGCGAACCTGGTGTCGATCTCGGACAGCGACCGCTCCCCCGAGCTCGACTACGCGGCGACGGTGCACCACGGGATCGACGTGGAGGGCTTCCCCGCCGGATCCGGAGGAGAGGACCTCGTGATCCTCGGCCGGATCCACCCCGACAAGGGCACGGCGGAGGCGGTCCGGATCGCCGCAGCGGCCGGGCGCCGCCTCCTCCTCTGCGGCATCGTCCAGGACGAGCGCTACTGGCGCGAGGAGGTCGAGCCGCTCGTCGACGGGACGCGCGTCGTCTACCGCGGCTCGGTCGGGCCGGAGGAGCGGGCCCTCGTGCTCGGCGGGGCGCTCGCGCTCCTGCATCCGATCGGCTTCGACGAGCCGTTCGGCCTCTCGGTGGTCGAGGCGATGGCGTGCGGGACGCCGGTGATCGCGTACCGCCGCGGATCGATGGCGGAGATCATCGACGAGGGGCTCACCGGGTACGCGGTGGGCTCCGCGTCGGAGGCGGTCGCCGCGGTCGAGCGGGTCGGGCTCCTCGATCGCGCGGCCGTGCGGGCGACTGCTCGCCGCCGCTTCGCTGTCGACCGGATGGTCGACGAGTACCTCGCTGTGTACGCGGGGGTGCTGGGGCGCTGACGCCCCCTGCTCCCCCTCCGCGAGATGCCACCTGTGATGCTCGTCATCGGCGTGTCGACCTCACAGGTGGCATCTCGCGGAGGGGAGCGGGCGCGTCGGCGGGCTGCTGCGTCGAGTCGCCCGAGAAGGCTCGTTCTCGAGTCGGAGAACGAGCCTTCCCGGGCGACTGAGGAATGCTGTGGCGACCGGGAGGCCTGATAGGAAGAAGTCGTGCCTCGACCTCATCTCTTCGTCACCCGCGGGAACCTTCTGAATTTCGCCAGCGACGCGTGGCTTCTGCCGACGGACCGCTTCCTCTCGTTCACGGACTTCTGGCGCGGGGTCCCGCAGCTGGACGACCGCGCCCGCGCCGCGCTCACTCCGGAGTTCTCGGACGGCCGGCAGGTGGCGCTGGCACTCGCGCCGCGCGACGGAGAGCCGACACCCGTCCTCACCGCCGTACCCGATCGAGCGCTGAGCGACGCCGACGACGAGGACGGCCTCGCCGACATCGCCCGCCGCCTCCAGGCCTTCGTCGAGGTCGCCGCGCGGACGGCCACGACGGATCGACGCACCAGGCGGCCGCTGCCGCTGCTGGCCGTGCCGCTGTTCGCGACGTCGGGAGGCGGATCCGGGCCTCTCCGCGACGCCGTGCTCGCTCAGCAGCTCCGCGTGCTGCGGGAATCCGCCGAGACTTTCCAGGTCGACATCACGATCGTCACCCTCCACGCCGACGTCCACGCCTTCGCCCAGTCCAGACGACGGCTCGACCCCGTGAGCTCCTGGCCCGAGCTGGAGGCTACGGCCCTCGAGGAGGCGCAGAGCCTCGCCGAGCGCGCCCGCCGCCGACGTCTCGTGCCCTTCCTCGGCGCCGGCACCAGCGTCAGCGCGGGCGGCCCCTCCTGGACCGGCTTGCTCGAGAAGCTCGGCCAGGAGATCGGACTCGACCCCGAGACGTCCGAGGTCCTCAGCGGGAAGAACGTGCTCGACCAGGCGTCCTATCTCGCGACGCTCTTCGACGAGGAGCAGCCCGGCCGATTCGCCGACGCCGTCGCCCGCGAGATCGGCTCCCTCGAGCGGTACGGTCTCGCGCCGGCCCTCCTCACTGCCATCGACTCCGAGCAGGCCATCACGCTGAACTACGACCGTCTCTTCGAGACGGCATCCGAAGACGCGGGCGTCCCCCGCGCCGTCATCCCCAGCGGCCACGAGGGGGACCACGAGCGCTGGCTGCTGAAGCTCCACGGCACCGTCGACGACCCGTCCTCGATCGTCCTCACCCGCGACGACTACCTCGGCTTCGACTCCTCGCGCCGCGCCCTCTCCTCGATCGTGAAGGCGACGCTCGCGACCCGGCACCTGCTCTTCGTCGGCTTCGGCCTCACCGACGACCACTTCCACGAGATCGTCCACGACGTCCGCCGCGCGTTCCCGTCCTCCGCCTCGGGAACGCTCGCGACGGCGCTCACCCTCTTCGCCGACCCGCTCGACGAGCGCCTCTGGCAGGGCAGGCTGCGGCTCGTGCCGATGCTGCCGACGCCCCGCGATCCGTCCCGCGTCGGCGAGGCCGCCCGCCTCCTCGAGATCTTCCTCGACGCCCTGGCCGCCTTCGCGACGGACGCGCACTCGTATCTGCTCGCGCGCGGGCACGAGAGTGCGATGACCGCTGCGGAGCTGAGGCTGCGGGCGCGGCTCACCGCGCTGCTGCGGGAGGCGACGGCGGAGGAGCGCGCGACGGGAGCGTGGCAGGAGGTCGCGGGGATGAGTGAGCGGCTGGGTGGGGACATTCGATGACGTCACGGACTCGGGAGGCCCGGGACGGTTCTGACGCGGACGAACTCGACGTGAGGCAGTTCGTCCGCATCCTCCGCGGATGCGAAGCGCATCTGCCGATCTCGGATCAGTACGAGAAGGACCGCCCCCAGCTGCGGCGTTCGTGGTGGTCGAGTCAGCAGGAGCACATGGTCCGGTGGTTCGGGAACCAGGACAGCACGGGTGCGGGCGCCTTCACCCGCGCGACTCCGAACACCAGCGCTCGGGTGACGTACAACCGCCTGCTGTGCGCCGCGGCCTTCGTCTGGATGGCGGAAGCACTCGGCGAGGATCCTGCCGTGGTGCAGGCGGCCGCCGATGCAGCGCGAGCCGAGCCGGATGCGAGAAGGCGCCCCGGACTTCTCCGCCGCCATCTTCCATGGAGCCGCATTCTTGAGCTCGCTCTCGTACGACAGTGGTCGCAGAGATCGCGACCGTCTACCGGCCGGCGCGCCGTGCCCTAGGTTCGAGACATGGTGTCGAAGAGAATCGCGCGGGAACAGCAGATCGCCGTCTTCGGAGAGAGCGGCAGCGGCAAGACCGTGCTCATCTCCTCGTTCTACGGTCTGGCCATGGAGGGGCTCCTCTCGGGCGCCGACCGCTTCGATCTCCTCGCGAACGATGCCGCCGACGGGCGGAGGCTGCACCAGAACTACCTCGGCATGAAGAACTCCGCTGTCCTGCCGCCGGCGACGAGGTTCATCAAGACCTCCTACTCCTTCGCCATCCGGCCCAAGCGAGGCGCTCGCCCCCCGAAGGCAGGGACCGCGGAGGAGTTGCGCCTCGTGTGGCACGACTACCCGGGCGAGTGGTTCGAGCAGGAGCCGGAAGGACCGACGGAAGCGAAGCGGAGGATCGACACCTTCCGTGCGTTGATCGGGTCGGATGTCGCGATGATCCTCGTCGACGCGCAGAAGCTGCTCGACAACGCCGGGGAGGAGGAGCGCTATCTGAAGGCCCTGCTGACCGGGTTCTCGCAGTCCCTTCTCCAGCAGCGCGACGACATCCTCGAGGACGGCAAGCCGTTCGCGGTCTTCCCCCGCGTCTGGATGATCGCCCTCTCCAAGGCCGACCTGCTTCCCGATACGGACGTCGTCCGCTTCCGCGACCTCGTCGTCGAGAAGGCGGGGACGGAGATCAACAAGCTGCAGGGAGTCCTGCGCGATTTCGTCGAGGCGCCGGAGGCGCTCTCGGTCGGCGACGACTTCGTTCTTCTGTCGTCCGCTCGCTTCGAGCCCGAGAAGATCGAGATCTCGAAGCGGATCGGTCTCGATCTGATTCTGCCTATCGCAGCGATGCTCCCCTTCTCGCGCTACATCCGATGGGCTGCTGCGATGAAGGGGGGCGGGGCGGTCGCTGAGCGGCTTCTGGGGTTCGCCGGCCCCATCGCCGCTCTCGTCGGGAAGCTGAAGCTGCCGACGCCGCTCGCACGCCTCGGCGGCCCGATCGCTGCCATCGCCGGACTGGCAGGACCTGGTCTCGGGGCCGCTGCAGCCGAATTCGCAGGCAAGAAGGTGCGCGGGTTGCACGACGATGCACGCGCTCGCCACGACTTCCTGGCCGAGACCCTCACCGCGTTCGAGCTCGACCTCGACCGAGGCGTGGGCGAGAAGGTCCTCCTGCGGAGCCGGGAGTGACCGGCGACGACTCAGATCCGTTCATCTGGGCGACCAGGGGCAGGACCTGGGGTTTCCGCTTCCTGCGGAAGGGCGGCCACGCCGACCCGCTCGACGCCTATGAAGCCGCGTTCGACGGGCTCGGGGACACTCCGGACGCCTTCCAGAGGAACGCCCGCACCGTCGCTCTCCGCTTCCCGGACCCGGAGGGCCGCTGCGACTCCGCCGGCCGCGTCATTCCTCACGAGTTCGTGCTGTCCGGCCCGCTGGCGACGTCTGCGACTTCTGCGGCCGACGCGAAGGACCTCGTCTGGCCGCTCGTCGCGGACGAGTTCGATCGCGTCTGGGATCAGCCCTCTCGCTGACCGCTGTCCGCGACTGCCGCACGCGGTCGCACGCGCGTACTGCTCGACTCGCTGCTCGGTCTCACGCCCGCACGAACCGCCGCGCCGGCTTCCCCACAGCCCCCGACGCCATCTCACCCGTCTCGCGGAGGAACGGCAGCATCGCCCGGCGGAAGCTGTCCCGCATCAGCGCCTCGCCGGCGACTTGCTCGTGCAGGTCGTGCAGCTCGCGCATCGTGAACGACTCGGCGATGAGGCGGTACGGATCCGGGAGCGCCCGATACTCCTCCCTGATGGTGTGCAGCGCGCGCGCGACGATCGCGTCGTGGTCGAAGGCGAGACGACCGCTCTCGGCGACGGGCACAGCGAGGCCCGACCCCTGAGTCGCCTCCCAGGGCGCGACCGCGAGGTACGCCACCGACATCACCCAGCCGCGGTCGTCCCGCTCCGGAGCGTCGAAGACGTGCAGCTGGCGCAGCTCGACGCCCTCGATGCCCGTCTTCGTCCGCAGTCCGCGCCGCACGGCGTCGTCGAGGCGCTCCCGCTCGTGGACGAAGGTACCGGGAAGGCGACGGCCGTACCTGTCCTCGATGAGGACGATCGAGAGCGGGCCGCCGGGAGGCACGGTGAGCACCGCGGCGTCCACAGCGACGGACGGGCGCGGGTGGTCGGTCAACTCTGCGGATCCCATCTGGTAATTGAAGCAGAAGTGCGCTAACTTCGGCGCAGAGGAGTTAGCGCAGATCCGCGCTAACCGGAACGGGGGCCGACATGACCACTCACAGAATGAAGCTGACGTCGATGCAGACGGACCGGGCGGTCGGCGCGATCGTCGCCTCCGCAGCGGCGGACGCTCTCGGCGCGCCCTACGAGTTCTACCCGCCGCTTTCCGATAGCGTCCCCGTCCGCCTCCACGTGGGCGGCGGCTGGGAGCTCGGCGAGTGGACCGACGACACCAGCATGGCGATCCCGATCCTCCAGGAGCTCGCGGCCGGCGCCTCCCTCGACGATCCCGCGACGCTGGGGCGCATCGGTATGCAGTGGCGAACCTGGGCCAGTTCCGCGAAGGACGTCGGCATCCAGATCCGCCGCGTGCTGTCCACGGCCCCCGGGGCGAGCGAGGCCGAGCTCCGCGCCACGGCGGAGCAGGTGCACCGGTCCACTGGACGCTCGGCCGGGAACGGCTCGCTCATGCGCACCGGCCCGGTCGCGCTCGGCCTGCTGCACGCGGACGACGCGACCCTCGCGGCCGCCGCCCGTCGGCTGAGCGACCTGACGCACTTCGAGGACGACGCCGGAGACGCGTGCGTGCTGTGGTCGCTCGCGATCCGCCACGCGATCCTCGAGGGCGCCTTCGACGTCCGCAGCGGCATCACCGCTCTGCCCGAAGAGCGGCGCGCGCTCTGGGAGGAGCGCTTCGACGTCGCCGAGCGGACCGCGCACCCGAAGGACATCCCCGGGAGCAACGGCTGGGTGGTCGCGGCGATCCAGGCCGCCTGGTGCGCCCTCACGCACAGCACGACCCTCCAGGAGGCGATCGAGCTGGCCGTCCGCAGCGGCCACGACACGGACACGGTCGCGGCGATCACCGGGTCGCTCGCCGGCGCCCGCTGGGGGCGCTCCGCTGTTCCCGCCGGCTGGCTCCGGCACCTGCACGGCTGGCCCGGGCTGACCGCGGACGACCTCGTGCGCAGCGCCGTGCTCGCCACCCGCCGAGGCGTCGCCGGCGAGAACGGCTGGCCGGCCGCCGCGCGCTGGCCGGTGAGCGGCCTGCCCGCCACGCTCGTCATCCACCCGCACGACGACGGCGTGCTCCTCGGCGACCTGACCGCCCTGGACACCCTCGCCGAGGACGGCCCCGGCCCGCGCGTCGACGCAGTCGTCTCCCTGTGCCGGGTGGGCCGCGAGCAGGTGCCGGCCTTCATCGGCGAGCGGACCGCGGTCTGGCTGGTCGACCAGGACGGCAGCAACGCCGACCCCGTCGGCGTCCTCGCCGACGCCGCCGACTCCATCGCCGCCTATCGCGCCGAGGGCCTGACCGTGCTCGTGCACTGCTTCGAGGGGCGGAGCCGGACGCCCTCCGTCGGAGCCGCGTACAGCGTGCGGCATCTCGGGATCGACGCCGACCGGGCACTCCAGGAGGTCAGCGCGGTGCTGCCGCGGGCGCGGCCGGCGCGGTTCCTGGTGGAGGCGGTGCGTGCGGTGCGGGCTGCGGAGGAATGACCCGGAATCAGCGCCGGACAGCGGGGGTCAGGATTCACCTCCGGGCCGCGCAGCCCCTGCTCGACGGCTCTCGTACTCCGCTCGTACGTCCGAGAGGCCGCGTCCATCGGGGAACCGCCAGAACGACCAGCCGTTCACCGAGCGACCGAGGAGATGCTTCCCCGCACCCGACGGCGTGTCGAAGGTCCGACCATCGAGCAGCAGGTCGCCGTTCTCCTGCACCACCGCCTCGACGACGGTCTCGGTGCTCCGCGCTCGGAGGACCGAACCGCTCGGCAGCAGGCCGGCGACGGTCAGATCGCGAAGGGTCGCCTCCGATCGGGCGCGAGTCGCCCTGTCCAGGATCTCGCCCCTGTGCTCGTCCGGCACCGGCCATGTCGCAAGGATCGCGTCGATCATCTCGGCCGTCCGAGCGCTGATCCGCTGCTCGTCCCAGCCGTCGCGCGAAACGTCCCGCACGCGACGGTTCATGAGGTGCACGTCGTGGTCGGCGAGCTTCGCCCGCTTGCCGGTCTCGCCGAGCCAGGGCCCGTTCGACACCGAGCTGTTGAGGCTCGTCGTGATGAGAGTGAGGTTGCCGAGGCGGTGCACGTGCGCATCGCGAGCCACTTCCTCCTCGATCGTCGCGACGGGCCAGTGCGTCTTCCACGTGCGAGGGAGGAGGTGCTCGATCGGGAGGTTGCGCCGCGACACCCTCGAGCCCGTCCGCGAGGGCCTGCCGCTCGCGAAGCCCCGATGCGCGTCTTCGACGGCCTCGAGGAGGATCCTGAGGCGCGACCGCGTGTAGCGGCGGTACGCCGCCTCATCGGTCAGAACAGCACGGATCTCCTCGTCACCGGGCCAGTACGTGCTCTCCGCATCGAGACGCCGCAGATGTCCTGCGACGCGCTCGACGAGATCCTCGTCCGGAGCGTCGCGGTTCGACCGGATGAGTTCCGCGACGACGCGGCCGTGATCACCGCTGGGGCGTCGGAGGATCATCCGTCGAATCAGCCAGCTCTCGAGAGTGGCGACGACACCGTCGATGGTGCGGCCGCTGAAGGAGGATCCGGGACCTGTCAGCCACAGCAGGACCGGGCGCAGGATGGTCGTGTCGAGCGCATCCGTGCGATAGATGTCGAGCTCGATCGAGGTGAGCAGCCTGTCGGGGTCGGCCGCGCGCTCGACCCACGCCTGATACTGCTCGGCCTGACCGGCGATCTGCTCGAGGAGCGCGCTCATCGGGAGTCCGGCCTCGTGCTCCACGAAGTGCTTGAACCTCGTGAAGGTGTGCCGCGGGCCGATCTCCTCACCCAGGCGCGAGATGAGCCACTGATTGAGGAAGGCGGAGCTCCGCGTCATGGAGAAACGCCCGACGCTCACCTCCTTCTCCCAGAAGGAGGACTCGAAGGGCCAGACCTCGCGATAGGCCCGCTCGGTGTCCACGCCTTCGGCGTCGAGCCTCTGGAAGACCAGGTTCTTGACGAGATCGGCCGCGGTGAGCGGGGTGCCTCGAGCGTTGAGGGTCTCGAAGATCTCCTGCGAGTCCTCCTCTGCGCGGAGCTGGATGACGACGAGTTGCAGGGCCTGGGTCAGAGCATTCGCGAGTGTCTCCATCCGGAGCGGCACCTGCTCCGCGGCGGACTCCTCGAGCCAGGCAGTGATCCGCCCGGCGAAGTAGGCGTGGCACCGGGCCGGCAGCGAGGCGGGCAGCTCCAGCGCGTCGTAGTCGACGGGGACCTCAGCGAGCATCACCTCGCTGAAGGCCGCCGCGTCTCTATTGGTGTGCTGCAGCTTGAGGGGCGAGCCCTCGGAGACGTAGGCGGCGGCGTTGTGCGTCAGCGTCTCGAGCCGTGCTGCCAGGTGCGAGGCCCCTCGCGAGGCGAAGATCGACGCCGCTGAGTCGAGGAGGAGCTGCAGGGTGGTGAGTCGCTGCTGGCCGTCGATGATCTGCCACACCTGAAGTGCACCGTAGGCCGTCTCCATCCGCTGCAGGACGATCGCCCCGAGGAAGTGGGCCGCCCGCGAGCCGCCCGCCGACAGGTGCACTTCGGTGATGCGCCGGACGTCGCTCCACAGCGGCTCCCACTGCTCCGTCTCACTCCAGACGTAGGGCCGCTGGAAGAGCGGGACGACGAGGCGTTGCGGGACATTGAACACATCGAGCGGTGTCCGGACGTACGTTTCCAAGCGGGAACTCCTTCGAAGGCATGGACTTCGCCGAGTATGGCGGACACATGCGACAGCGATCCGCCGCGGCTAGCCCTTCGGCAACCGGGCGATGCCCTTCGCGAGGTGGGCGGTGAAGGCGGCCGTCCGCCGGCGGCGGCCGAAGGTCTGCAGGAGCCGGCTCTCGAGGGTCGCGCGGTCCAGCTGCGGGTCCGTCCGGAGGAGGAACTCGGCCGCGTTGGCGATCTCGCGAGGACTGATCTGGAGGAGCGGACGATCCGCGCCGCTCGTGTTCGGCCGGAACTCCGACCACGTCTCCGGATCCAGTTCCGACGGCCACACGAAGCGCTCGCGATCGATCACCACCTCCGACGCCTTGATCTGCCGCCGGATCTTCTCGATCCGCGCCGAGTGGATCCGCTGCAGACCGAACGAGCGGCCGACGAGCGTCGCGAGCCGCTCGAGCTCGATCGGTCCCTCGAACGCGGTGATCTCGGCGATGACCGCGCGCACCTTCTCCTTCGCCGCCTTCTTCGGCAAATCGTCGAGAACGTGGACATCACCGACGGACACCACCGTCCACGGCTCGAACTCCGTGCGGGACGCACCGATGGTCGGAGTGGCGGCCGCGTCCTCCCGCACCAGGACGGCCTGATCGGGGACGACGTGCTCCTCCTTCTCGGCCGGCTTCTCCCCCTCCGCCACCTCGGACGGAGCGGCCGTCGGCACGATGCCGTACTCCTGGACCACGGCGAGCATGGCGGCCTCGCGCAGCCCGCGGGCGGCCGGCAGACCCTCGCCGTCGTCGAACTGCTCGAGGAGGCGGACGACGAAGTCCTGGGTCCGCCAGGCGTCGAGGCCGGTGAAGTCGTCGTTGTGAGCCCAGCGGTTGCGGACGATCCTCAGCTCGCTCCCGAGCGTCGACACGACGCGCGTGGACGGGTCGTCGAACGGGTACTTGAGACCGCCGAGGCGCTCGGTCAGCATGCGGAGCTGAGCCTGCAGATCCGCGGAGTCGTAGGTGCGCTCCGGATAGCCCTTCGCCCGGTCGAGCTCGCGCAGGACGGTGGGCCACTCGAGCGTCCCGAGGACGTGAGCCAACCTGCGCGTGAGGATGTCGTCGAGCCGGTGCGCGAGGTGGTCCAACCCCAGCTGCACCGAGGCGCGGGGATGGAAGTCGCCGGTCGCAGTGGTCATGGTGAAGCCTTTCGATAGAGGAGGAGGGAGTCCGGGGAGGCGCGACCCGAGGAGGTGCGGGATCGTCAGGAGCGGTCCGCGCGGCGGGCGATCTCGGCGAGGACGGCGTTCTCCGCCGCGCTCGCCTCACCGTCCACGGCCGCCACTCGCTGAGCCGCGTCGAGCACGTCCGAGAGGTCTCCCTCCTCCGAGGCCATCCGCTCCCAGACATCGTCCGGATCCATGTCGACGACGCGGGCGAGCCGCTCGTCGACAACCTCGTGCGTCTCCCGCACCAGGGCGACCAGGTGCCGCATGAGCAGGACCTCGTCGTCGGAGACCTTCTTGTCCGCAGTGATGACCAGCCAGGCCGTCCAGAGCATGAGCTGCGGATGACGCGTCCGCCTGGCCAACCCTGTCGCGATCTCGATCACCCGCGCCTCATTGCGGAAGACGGCCTGGGCGTGACGCCCGGCGAGGACGGTCGTCCAGTGGTTGAGGCCGACGGCGAGCGGGACGCCGACCGCAGGAATCGCGATCTTGATGACATTGCGCTGCAGGAGGTGCTTGCCGACGACCGGCAGTCCCTTCGCCGCGGCGAGGGCGGGACCGGAGTAGAACCTCTTGACGAACGGACGGATCAGGGCGGGCGCGGCCTTCAGCACTCCCTCTCTGACGACCTCGCCACCCTTGATGGTGAACGCCACCCGGATGAGCTTCCACAGGTCCTCCGGGTCCGTCGGGTCGAGGCGGATCCCGTAGAGGACGGAGACGTCCCAGGCGAGACGGATCTGCAGCTGGGTGAGGAAGGCGACGTCGACGAGGACGCTGGTCACGGCGGCGGGAACGGTGAGCGGGCTCGCTCCTCCGAGGCTTCCGATCGTCGCGGCGACGGTCGCGGTGTAGGCGCTCGCCGACAGGCCTCCCTCGATGGCGGCGTAGTTCGCCGCCGTCTTGATGCGCCGGTCGACGATTCCGTCGGCCGGGACTCCCCGGTACTTCTTCTGGAAGTACTCCGCGTCGACCTTGTCCGTGTAGGTCTTCAGCGACTGGGCGAGGAGCTTCTCGAACCAGTTGCCGGATTTCACGTCGTCCGCGGTCAGGCTCGACACGAAGGCGCGCAGCCTCCCCGTCTCCTCCTCGACGTCGGCTCGAGCGGCCTCGTCCTCCTCGGACGTCGCGTCGGCGGTCGGATTCTTCGGCATGAGGGCTCCCCCGGGAGTGGTCGACAGGTGTTCGTCAGACTGCCACGGACCGGAGACGTCGTCCGCGTCCCAGGGCACGGCGCCGTGCTCGTCGCCGTTCATCCGAGGGTCAGCGTCCACGAGCCGTCGGCCGTCACGGAGACCACGGAGGGGCCGGCGCTGAGCGGGACGGTGCCCGAGTAGGTCCCGATCTCGTTCACGAGCAGCCCGAAGCCGAAACCGCCGGTCTCCTCCTGCACGACGAAGTTCGCCGAGCCCTGGTGCGAGGCGGTGAGGCGCGAGGCGTCGCCGGAGTAGAGGAACACGGCGTCCCCCGTACCGCTCTCGGCGAGCACCGGAGCCGCCGAGACGGGGTCGAAGCGGAGCGTCCACGGGCCGCTCGCGGTGATCTGCGCGGAGGCGCCCGTGCCGAAGGAGTTGAAGCCGTAGACGGTGGTTCCCGAGTAGGTGCCGATGGTGTTGACCAGCAGCTCCCCGGTCGAGGCGTTCTGTGCGTCGATGATCTGGACGGCGAAGTTGCCGTCGCCCGAGTACTCGGCGGTCACGACTCCCGCGGTCGCGCCGGCGGGCAGCGTCACGACGCTGTCACCGGTTCCCGATTCGGTGACGGAGGTGAAGGTGCCGAACTCGTCGGTCGCCCACGCGGCGGTCTCCGCGCTCTCGTCGACCACGGAAGCGGGCTGAGGGGTCTCGGCGGGTGCGGGCTCGGCCGATGCCTCGGCCGCTTCTTCGACGGGCGTCGGCTCGGCAGGCTCCGTTTCAGCAGGAGCGGAGGCGGCCGCGACCGGGCGCTCCGGCGCCGGATCCCGCGAACCGGAGACCGCGCCGACGACGACCGACAGCGCGAGGAGGCCCGCGGTCACGGCGACGGCCGGGACCTTCGCGCGGGAGTAGCCCTCGAGCGGCCTGCCCCGTCCGTCCCGGGTGGCGCCGGTCAGCAGGAGGATCAGGTCGATGAGCACCCAGATCCCGAGACCGCCGAAGGTGAGCAGCTTGAGGATCGCGGTGCCGGGCTTGCCGAGGTAGAAGCGGTCGGCGCCGACGCCGCCGAGCAGCAGGGCGAGCAGCCAGGCGGTGAGGAAGGACTTCTGGGAAGTGGTGGACATGAGGGTCTCCGTTCAGGGGGCGGGTCAGTCGCGGTGTCGCTCGAGGACGAGGTCGAGTCCGTTGTCGGGGTGGTAGCCCCACGAGGCGTCGAGGTCGTCCCAGGACGCCTCCTGTCGGCCGTCGAGGGCGCGCGTGCTGTCGATCCGGGTCAGGACGCTGTCGGGCACGTCGACCTCGGAGAGGACGCAGGCGACGTCCGCGAGATCCGCTCCGGGGCTCTCCGCGCCCTCCGTCTGCATCGAGAGGCTCGTGCCGTCGTCGCCGAGCGCGAAGTACCCGCCGGGAGAGACGTCGCACGTCTCGAGGGCGCTCTCGATGGCGGTCGGCCCGACCGAGCCGACGGCGGAGCCGATCGCCGGCAGGACCCAGAGCCCGAGGAGGACGCCGATCACGAGGCCGCCGGCCGCCGTGAGCACCGGCAGGAGCCACGGAAGCGACGGTGCCGCCCGCCGTCGCTGCGGACCGGCGAGCGCGGAAGTGGTGCCGCCCTCCGCGGCGGGGACCTCGGGCGCCGGAGCGTGGGCCTCCGGAGCGGGGACCGTGCTCTCCGCCGGGCGATCCGTGTCTCCCGTCGGGAGAGCGCGCCGTCCCCGCTCGGGAGCGAGCTGACCCGGGCGGGGAGCGGGGTACGCCGGCACGGGGCCGGTCTGGTCGTCGACCATGATCAGTACCTCGGCAGCGAGAGCAGGTTGTCGGACTCGACGCCGTTGGAGACCGTCGCGATGTAGCGGCGGCCGGCAGTCGAGCGCCGGGCGATGACCGGGGCCTCCGCGCCGGTGCGGTCGTTGTGGGAGCGGAAGACCGAACCTCCGTCGATGCGGCCGACGATCGAGCTCACCGGCTCGGAGTGCAGGGGGCCGGTCGGACGAACGGAGTGCTGGACCGCGACGATGTGCTCGTTGCGGGTCCCGGGTGCGGTGACGGAGATGCGGCGGATGTAGGGCACGATGCCTCCTCGGCGACGGTGCGGCGGCGAGTGCCACTGCGGTGATGTGAAGACTGGAGGCGGAGTAGACGATGCAGCGAGCAGAACAGCGATAAGCCCCCTTATCGCATGAACACGTCCGGATTAGCAGGGACGCAGTAGTTTCGACTCACCGGCCCGGATCACGTAGATGGAGGAGGCGCGATGACCGACACCCTGCTCTCCCTCTCCGACATCGCCGCGCTCGCCGGCGTCCGGCGCCCGACGGTCTCGGCCTGGCGCTCCCGTGCTCGCGGCAGCACCGCGCCGTTCCCCGCGCCCGTGGCAGGAGCGGTCGGCTCGGAGCGCTTCTCCGCCGGCGACGTCTCCGCGTGGCTCGCTGCCACCGCGAAGGGCAACAACCCGGAGGCGACTGCCGACGTCCTCTCCTTCGGTCGAGCCGCGGATCGAGAGCCCGACGCCTTCGACGCCCTCGTCGCTCTGCGCGCGCAGCTCGGCGAGGAGCTGGCCGCCGTCGACGATCTCGTCGCGACGGCTCGCGGAATCGATCCCGGCGACGCCTGGCTCGTCTCCGAGATCGAGGCGCTGGGACCCCGCCTCATGACAGCAGCCCTCGAGGCCGATGCCGCTGTCGAGGCGGCCTGGACGCCCGGCGCGGCCTTCGACCGGGCACGACCGGCCGCTCCCGAGCGCACCGCACTCGACCCGGAGGCGGAAGCTCTCGTCGCCGACATCGCCCTCGTCCTCGCAGGACGCGACGCCACCGGGACTGTGGTCGACCCGACCGGCGTCTGCGCAGCGCTGATCCTCTCCGTCGGCATCCGCGCGGGCGACGGCGGCGAGTTCGACGCCGTCCTCGGAGCTCCGTCCGACGCGAGCGCCGGACGCCGCGCGCGCCGACGGCTCGCCGCTCACGGTGTCCGCTGGCGCGACCTCGGCCTCGACGAGGAGACGAGCGGGAGCGCCGTGGAGACACTCGTCGCGCAGTTCCCGCACGAGGGGGCGACGACGACCGCGGCCGGCCCCGTGCTGGAGGCGATCGACGAGCTCCTCCTCGGCATGCCCTCCACCCAGCGCGGGGTGATCATCGGTCCGGCCGCGGCACTCTGCGATCGCCTGCCGGCCGCCGCAGCGACCCTCCGGCGAGAGGCCCTACGCGACGGACGCATTCGGGCGATCGTCCGACTCCCCGAAGGCCTTCTGCCCGCTCATCCCCGTCAGTCCCTCGCCCTGTGGGTCGTCGGCCCCGCCGACGGCAGGGTCGACGAGGGTCGGCGGTGGACCCTGCTCGCCGACGTCGGTGAGCGGACGCTCGACGCGGCCGTGCGGTCGCTGATCGTCGGCGACGTCTTCGCCACGATGGGCCGGGCGGCCGATCTGAGGGCGCACGCCTTCGCGTTCGGCCGAGTGGAGGCCGCCACCGCGGTCCTCGCCCAGTCCGGCTCCCTCCTGACGCAGCGCAGCCGCGGGCCGCGAGTGGGGCGTGTCCCGTTCGACGCCGCCGCCGCGCGAGCCGTCCGAATCGAGCAGCTCCTCGGGGACGTCGGCGAGACGGTCGCGGACCTGGCCGCCGAACCGGTGGCTGCCGACGCCGAGGTCGCGTCGCTCGCTCCGCAGGCGATCGGCGCCCTGTGCGCCTCGAAGGCGCTGCGCTACCGCGCGGGCACCCGTCTCATCGAGACCGAGATCGGAACCACCGGCCACGTCGTGCTCGGCGAGCCCGAGCTCCTCGGCGAGACCGAGCGGGGCTCGCGCCGCATCGGGATCCTCGAGTTCGAACGGGCGCACGGACGCTCGGCGCGTACGCAGCCCGGCGACGTCGTCTTCTGCACCTCGCCGCTCGCCGCGATGGTCGATCACGAAGGCGGCTCCGTCGTCGCCTACCCGGCCCGCATCCTCTCGATCGTGGACCCGGATTCGGGCCTCGTTCCCGACCTGCTCGCCGCCGACATCGCCGGTCGGCCCCCGAGCTCCTGCCGCTGGCGCGACTGGACGGTCCGCCGGGTCCTGCCCGAGCGCGTCCCGCCCCTGATGTCGGCGCTGTCGCGCATCATCGAGCTGCGGGCCGAGACCGAGCGTCGACTTCAGGCCCTCGGCGAGCTCGAGACCCTGATCTCCGATGGCGCCGTTCACGGCAGCATCCGCCACCCCCTACTTCCCACCCGCACCGAGACCGCCGCCGACGACGTCGCCGGCACCGCACAGAAAGGCAGCTGATGGCAGCCCGCACCGCCAAGACCGCCGTCCCCCTCGCTCCGTCGACGATGAAGGAGCTGAAGGACACGCTCTGGAAGGCCGCCGACAAGCTCCGCGGCTCGATGGACGCCTCGCAGTACAAGGACGTGATCCTCGGGCTCGTCTTCCTCAAGTACGTCTCCGACGCCTTCGAGGAGCGCCGCGCCCAGATCCGTGCCGAGCTGACCGCCGACGGCCTCGACGACGACCAGATCGGTGAGCTGATCGACGACGTCGACGAGTACGTGGGCCGCGGCGTCTTCTGGGTGCCGGCGCCCGCGCGCTGGGGTCACCTCGCCGAGAACGCGAAGGGCACCGAGGCCTCGGCGGTCGAGCCCGCGCGGTCGATCGGCGAGCTGGTCGACGCGGCGATGGGCCTCCTGATGGAGCACAACAGCGGCCTCGCCGCGACGCTGCCGCAGATCTTCAACCGCGACAGCGTCGACCAGCGCCGTCTCGGCGAGCTCGTCGACATCTTCAACTCCGCGCGCTTCACCGGCGAGGGTTCGACGCGCGCCCGCGACCTGCTCGGCGAGGTGTACGAGTACTTCCTCGAGAAGTTCGCCCGCGCCGAGGGGAAGCGCGGTGGCGAGTTCTACACGCCGTCGAGCGTCGTCCGGGTGCTCGTCGAGGTGCTCGAGCCGCACGAGGGCCGGATCTACGACCCGTGCTGCGGGTCGGGCGGCATGTTCGTGCAGACCGAGAAGTTCCTCGAGGCGCACGACCGCGAGGGCAGCGACCTCTCCGTCTACGGACAGGAGCTCAACGAGCGGACCTGGCGGCTGGCGAAGATGAACCTCGCCATCCACGGGCTCAACGGCAATCTCGGCCCGCGCTGGGAGGACACCTTCCGCCGCGACCAGCACCCGCAGCTGCAGGCCGACTTCGTGCTCGCGAACCCGCCGTTCAATGTGAAGGACTGGGCGCGCAACGAGGAGGACCCGCGCTGGGCCTACGGAGTGCCGCCGGCGAACAACGCCAACTACGCCTGGATCCAGCACATCGTCTCGAAGCTCGCGCCCGGCGGCAGCGCCGGCGTCGTGATGGCGAACGGTTCGATGTCGTCGAACTCCGGCGGCGAGGGCGCCATCCGCGCCCAGCTCGTCGAGGCCGACCTGGTGCAGTGCATGATCGCGCTGCCCACGCAGCTGTTCCGCAGCACCGGCATCCCGGTCTGCGTCTGGTTCCTGGCGAAGGACAAGACGCCGGGTCGCGGAGGCGTCACGGACCGCCGCGGCGAGGTGCTCTTCATCGACGCGCGGAACATGGGCTACATGGTCGACCGCGCGGAGCGGGCGCTGAGCGACGAGGACATCGCGACGATCGCGGGGACGGTGCACGCCTGGCGCGGCACCCGCTCGGCGGGAGGGGTCGCCTACGAGGACAAGGCGGGGTTCTGCTACTCGGCGAAGAACGCCGAGATCGCGGCGAACGACTACGCGCTCACCCCGGGTCGCTACGTCGGAGCGGCCGAGCTGGCCGACGACGGGGAGCCGCTCGAAGAGAAGATCGCGCGCCTGCGCGGCGAGCTGCTCGCGGCGATGGACGAGTCCGACCGCCTCGCGACGGTCGTGCGCGAGCAGCTGGAGCGTGTGCTGTGAGCGCGTGGCGAGAGGTAAAGGTCCAGGACCTGGGCGACATATTTGACGGGCCACACGCCACGCCGAAAAGGACAAACAAAGGACCGCATTTCCTCAATATTTCTTCGCTCATCGACGGCCGCCTTGCCCTCGAGCACTCCGACCGAGTCTCCGAAGAAGACTTCGTCACCTGGACGCGTCGCGTCACCCCCATAGAGGGCGATCTTCTGTTCTCCTACGAGACGCGACTAGGTGACGCCGCGCTGATGCCCGCCGAAATCCGAGCTTGCCTAGGAAGGCGCATGGCAATCTTGAGACCGAAGAGGTCGGTCGTTGATCCGCGCTTTCTGCTCTACGCGTACCGAGGCCCCGCGATGCGTGAACAGATCGAAGCGAAGGCCATTCGTGGCGCGACAGTAGATCGCATCCCACTGAACCGCTTTGGCGATTGGTCAATTCAAATTCCTGAGCTTAGTGAGCAGCGATCAATCGCGAAGGTGCTGGGCGCACTCGACGACAAGATTGCCGCCAATCAGCGCACCGCGCATGCGTCATGGGCCCTCTCCGCCGCTCTATACTCGCAAGTCAGTCGGAATGCCGGCGGCTCCGTGCTCCTAGGTGACCTTGTGGCAACACAATACGGCCTCACAACTCCGGCCACGGGCGGACCCGCGCAACTACTTCGTGTGACGGATATAAATAAGCGCCCTTGGATTACGTGGGAATCAGTCCCATTTTGCGATCCGAGTCCCGCGGACATGATTAGGTACAAGTTAGCTCCCGGCAACATCGTCGTCGCCCGAATGGCCGATCCTGGAAAGTCGGCGTGGATCTCCTCCGACCCGCTGGAAGCGGTGTTCGCGTCTTATCTGGTTCGCCTTAAAGTCCACGACCCCACTCAAAGTGCATTCGTTTATCACTTCCTTCAATCGCAGGCTTATTTGGACTACGTGCAGTTCTCCAAGCAAGGGTCCGTCCAGTCGAACATGAATGCAAAAGTTATCGTCAACTGCCCGATGCCCGATCCAGGGAAAGTAGACCTGAAAACTTTCAACGAGAAGGCGTCGTTGCTCCGACAGACAATTGACATTTCCCTTGCGGAAGCGTCACGGCTGGAAGCACTCCGCGACACTCTTCTCCCCGCCCTCATGTCCGGCAAGCTCCACGTCAAGGACGCAGAGCGCGCCGTCGAGGACGTGCTCTGATGGCCGGGTTCTCGGAGGCGCAGTGGGAGGAGCTCGCCCTCGACCGGCTCGGCGAGGAGCACCTGATGTGGCGGCCGCTCCGCGGCGAGCAGATCGCTCCGGGAAGCGGCGAGCGCGACTCCTGGTCCGAGCTGCTCATCCGCCCGCGACTGCTCTCGGCGCTGCAGAAGCTGAACCCCACGATTCCGCCGACCTACCTGGCACAGGCGGCGGCCGAGATCTCCACGCCCTCTTCGCAGGACGCGATCACCGAGAACCACCGGATCCACCGGTTCTTCGTCGAGGGGTACCGCCTGTCCTATCTCGAGGCCGACGGCGTCGAGCGCAACGTGACGGTGCGGCTCCTCGCGGCGGAGGCCGACGACAACGACTGGCTGGCGGTCAACCAGGTCACGATCCATCAGGGCGACCACAAGCGCCGGTTCGATCTCGTCCTCTACGTCAACGGCATGCCGGTCAGCATCCTCGAGCTCAAGCGGGCCGGCAGCGACGCGACGAAGGTCGCCGCCGCGCACGCGCAGCTGCAGACCTATCTGCGCGAGTTCCCGCTCGCGTTCCGGTTCTGCGTCTTCACCGTCGCCTCCGACGGGCTCGAGGCGCAGTACGGGACCCCCTTCACGCCGCTCAACCACTTCGCGCCGTGGAACGTCGACGAGGACGGCAAGCCTGTCGGACGTGACGAGCGGGAGGACGACGGCAACGTCGTCACTCCGCTCGAGCGCGCCCTCGACGGGCTCTACAACCAGGCGCGGTTCCTGCAGATCCTGCGGAACTACACCGCCTTCGACCAGGGCGCCGAGGGCCTCGAGAAGCGCATCGCCAAGCCGCACCAGTACTTCGCGGTGGCCAAGGCCGTCGGCCGCACGATCACCGCGGTCGACAGCAACGGCAAGGCCGGCGTCGTCTGGCACACGCAGGGCTCGGGCAAGTCGATGGAGATGGAGCTCTACACGAACCTCGTCGCCCGGCACCCGCACCTCAAGAACCCCACGGTCGTCGTCATCACGGACCGCACGGAGCTCGACGGGCAGCTCTTCTCCGGATTCGAGCGCAGCCTCCTCCTGCCCGAGAAGCCGAAGCAGGTCAGCAGCCGGGCGGAGTTGCGGGAGCAGATCGGCAACCGGCTCACCGGCGGCATCTACTTCACGACGCTGCAGAAGTTCGGGCTCAGCAAGGAGGAGCGCGACGCGAAGGCGGCACACCCGCTGCTGTCCGACCGGCGCAATGTGATCGTGATCGTCGACGAGGCGCACCGCAGCCACTACGACGACCTCGACGGCTACGCCTGGCACCTCCGCAACGCGCTGCCGAATGCGACCCTCATCGCCTTCACCGGAACCCCGGTCAGCTTCGACGACCGCGACACCCGCGAGGTCTTCGGCGACTACATCGACATCTACGACCTCAGCCGCGCGGTCGAGGACGGCGCCACGGTCCCCGTCTCGTTCGAGCCGCGGCTGATCAAGGTCGAGCTGGCCGAAGGGGTGAGCCAGGAGCAGATCGACGCGGCCGCGGACGAGGCGACCGTCGGTCTCGACGAGACCGAGCGGACCCGCATCGAGCAGAGCGTCGCCGTCATCAACGCGCTCTACGGCGCACCCGAGCGGATCGACGCCCTCGCCGCGGACATCGTGCGGCACTGGAGCGAGCGCAGCGAGCGGATGAAGGCGACCATCTCCTCTCCCGGCAAGGCGATGATCGTGGGGGCGACGCGCGAGATCTGCGCTCGCCTCTACTCCGCGATCGTGGCGCTGAAGCCCGAGTGGCACGGCGACGGGACGACGAATGCCCGGATCAAGGTCGTCTACTCCGGCACCCCCTCCGACGTCTCGCCGGTCGTCGAGCATGTGCGCCGCGACTCCGAGAACGCCGTCATCAAGAAGCGGATGAAGGACGTCGACGACGAGCTCGAGCTGGTCATCGTGAAGGACATGATGCTCACCGGCTTCGACTCGCCGCCGCTGCACACCCTCTACCTGGACCGACCCCTCAAGGGTGCGCTGCTCATGCAGACACTGGCCCGTGTCAACCGTACCTTCCGCGGCAAGCAGGACGGATTGCTCGTCGCCTACGCCCCGCTCGTCGACAACCTGACGGCGGCTCTCGCCGAGTACACGGCGGCGGACCAGGCCGAGAAGCCCGTCGGCCGCAACGTCGACGAGGCTGTGGCGATCGCTGTCGAGATGGTCGCCGAGCTGCGCACGCTCCTCGCCGACCACGACTGGCGGGCCGAGCTCGCCTCGCCGCACCCGAAGGCGTACCTCAACGCCGCGTCGGGAGCCGTCAACTTCCTCCGCTCGCGGTCGAAGTCGACCGCCGAGGGCCAGGAGGATCCGGCCGCGCGGTTCCGAGCGCTCGCGAGCAAGCTCTCGCGGGCCTGGGCCCTCGCCTCGGGCGCGCAGAACCTCGCCGAGCTCCGTCCCGAGATCTCGTTCTACGAGGACGTCCGCATCTGGATGGCGAAGTTCGACGCCGAGGAGCGGCAGGCGAACGGCGAGCCGATCCCCGCCGAGATCGAGCGCCTGCTCGGGCAGCTGCTCGCCCAGGCGACCGCGACCGGCGAGGTGCTCGACATCTACGACGCCGCCGGCATGCCCAAGCCGTCTTTGGATCAGCTCACCCCCGAGTTCGTCGAGAAGACGCAGAAGGCGCGCAACCCGCACCTGGCGATCGAGGCGCTGCGCAAGCTCCTCGTCGACGAGTCGAGTGCGGCGACGCGCAACAACGTGGTGCGCAGCCAGGCGTTCTCCGCCCGGATCGCGGAGCTGATGACGAAGTACACGAATCAGCAGCTGACCTCGGCCGAGGTCATCGCGGCGATGGTCGAGCTGGCGAAGGAGATCTCGGACGAGGCCGACCGCGGCAAGCGGTTCGATCCTCCGCTGAGCAGCGACGAGGTCGCCTTCTACGACGCGGTCGCGCAGAACGACTCGGCGGTGACCCTGCAGGGCGAGGACACGCTCGCGCAGATCGCGCGCGAGCTGGTGCAGACGATGCGCCGCGATGTCCGCACCGACTGGACGGTCCGCGACGACGTCCGCGCGAAGCTCCGCTCCTCGATCAAGCGGCTCCTCGTGCGCTACCGGTACCCACCGGACCAGCAGGCCGGCGCCATCAAGCTCGTGATGGAGCAGATGGAGTCGATGGCTCCGCGGTACGCGACGGAGCGGGAGGGGGCGGTGTGAACCGGGTGCTCGTGGCAGCGGACGACACCTCGAGGTCTGAGACGCTGACCCCGACATCGCCGGAACCGACGTCGGCCTGATTCACCGATCATCGCGCGACGCCACCACCACCCCGCTTCGAGCGGGCAGCCCGCCGGCTGAACACGACACATCAGAGGGGAACGACCATGACCGAGGACCAGACCATCGAGACCGTCGACGAGGCGATCGCCGTCGAACCGATCACGCTGCAGACCGAGCTCGCCGCGGAGGAGGCCGTCCACGACATCGCGAAGGCGGTGAGCGCCCGCCACACGATCGCGCGCAAGTACGTCATGAAGCTGCGGCGCAGGCGCCCCGATGCGACGCCCGCCGAACTGGTGCGGATGCTCGAGCGCCACTACGGCACCTCCATCACCGCCGCGGGCGCTCTGATCTCGGCGGGCGCCATCGCAGCCGACGTGGGCATCGCGATGATCCCCGGAGTAGGAGCCGCTGCCGCCGGGGTGAAGAGCGCAGGCACGCAGGCCGCGAAGAAGGCGACCAAGGAGGCGACGAAGGCCGCCGTGAAGACTGCCGCGAAGAACGTCGCCCTCGGCGCCGCGAAGTCGGGTGCGCAGCGGGCCGCGAGCCTCCTCCCCGCCGGCGACGAGCAGCTGCAGTTCGAGATCACGGCGATCTTCGCGCTGGCGATCGCCGACATCCACGAGATGGACCTCGACAAGGATCAAGCTCAGGCGCTGGTCTACGGCCTGACGAACGACCGGGTGGGCGGCGCGCAGATCGCGGCCATGGCGTCCGACGTCGCCGCCGTGTCCACGGGCGACACCGTCACCGGACCGACGACAGCCGTCGAGCGCTCCGCCTGGGCGAGCACTCTCGCGAAGTCCCTCCCGGCCGGTGGCGCCCAGGACCTCGTCCAGACCATCCAGACCGGCCAGCTCGCCGGCGTCCGCGACACGTTGAGCGGCAAGCAGCAAGCGGCGGTCGACTACGGAGTCGGTGCGCTGTCGGGAGGGATCGTCCGCTTCGTCTTCGGCCGCGAGGTCATCACCGCCTCCCGCGCAGCCTTCCCGGAGGCGCCCGAGGAGTTCCCCGCGCACCTCGCCCTCGCCGTGGTGATCGACGAGGAGGACGACGATTCGGAGCCGAACCGCGCTCTCGCCGCCCTCGAGGACGCGGCGAAGTCGACCGGGACCTGGGTCGCGGGGACCGCCGGCGCGGTGGGTGAGGGAGTCGCCAGTGCGGCCGGCGCGGTGTCGAGGCCGTTCCGCAGCGTCGACCTCGACGGCGACGGCATTCCGGACGAGGCTCAGGCGCTCACCGCGGTCAAGGGCGCGGCGTCTGCAGTCGCCGGCGCCGCCGACGCCGTCGGCGGCAAGGTCGCTGGGCTGTTCAAGCGAAATCGCGACTGATCCGACGGATCACGGGTGGTCGTCCCCGGCGCCGGTGTCCCTCGAGGAAGCGGCGTCGGGGTGCGCCGACGGGATCGGCTCCCAGCGATGCCGCCGCCGGTGGAGTCCTCATGACGTGGTCGGGACGATCGCCGATGTTCTGAGGACATCACTGGCGAACGGGTGATTGTGGTGACGTCGGAGCGGGTTCAGACCTTGCCTCATCAGCATGACGACGAGACGGTAGGCCTCATCCAGAACGTGTTCGTCCTCCAGGAGCGCGTCCAGCGAACCGAGCCCGACGGCGCCGATCGTCCATACCCGCTCCGGTACCGCCCTGTAGGCGACTCGTCGAACCGTCGAATCCTGAGCGTCCGTTTCCGCCAGAGCCGAGCGCACTCTCCTCCGCGACGCTTCGGGGTGCAGGTTGAGGAACCAGTGCAGAACCTTCTGGCCGTTCAGGTCCTCCTCGAAGACTCGGAGGATCTCCAGACGTCCGGCACTGAGTGTGCACAGACGTCGCCACCCGGCGCTCCGGTTCGTGGAGGGCAGGGCCGTCAGCGTCCACAGGAGCTCCTGCGTCTGCGCCGGACTGGGGAACGACTCGAGGAGCAACGTCCTCAAGGAGGAGACGAGGCGTGGATAGTCCTCATGGAGACGCAGTCGTTCCCAGCTCGCATTCGTCTGCCTCCCACTCGGCGGACCGACCGTCTCCTCGAGAAGTCGACCGCGGCGCTCGCGCTCCCAGGGCAGAGCGAGGGAGGCGCCCTCCCTGATGGTGACGATCAGGTCGTCGAGCCCGCCGGGACGGGATGTGAGGAGGATGTTCCGAAGAGGGCGTGTCCTCTGGACGTGCTGGATCACAGCGAGTTCGAGCTCGTCCAACCGTTCCGCCCGACATTCAGCGAATCGTGCGGTGGTCACGTCGCTCCACCGACGTCGATGAGACGCGAGACGAGTACGCGCGTTCACGGACTGACCGACGTAGGAGGCACCGTCCTCGAAGTCCAGCCAGTAGATACCGCATCGGGAGCGATCCTCGACGAAGAGTGCGAGCGATCCACCGTCTCTGACGTCGTGCTCGGTGAAGTGGAGTTCCGTGAAAGGAGCCATTTGCGCACGCTACCGGAGCACCACTGCGCGAACCGCGAACCGGGGAAGATCCAGGCAGGTCATGATCGTCAGTCAGGCTCGAAGCGGGTCACGGACAAGAGTCCCTCCCGACGTCGGCGACATCCGCGACGCCCACTCGCCTGACCGGCGGGTGGCCAATGTGCAGTCACGTCGGAGATTCGACCGCCATGCACCGGATACGACCGGTCGGCCGAAGACGACAGGCGGATCGATGTCGGAGCAGTCCGCTACCGTGACGAGAAACAGGGGGTCAGGCATGGTCATCGGATACAGAGCCGTACTCAGGTTGGACGATTCGGCCGACGCGATCGACGTGGCCGAGAAGGCTCTCCAGGAGTGGTTGAGGTCCAAACTCCGGTCGGGGTCGAAGCGCGGCAGACTCGAGAAGGCCGAGTGGGTCGGCGAGGGCGAATTCGATCTGGGTGGGAGCGGTCGACTCATCGCCACCCATCGCGACGATCCGGCGAACAGCAGATGGCTCCGCCGCTACCGGTTCTCGGAGACCAACTCGGGTAAGACGTTCGACGTCTCCGTCCTGGCGATCTCCGCGCCCGAGTCCACCGGATTCTCGCAGTCCCTGGTCGTCGAGGCAGGCGTCACCGGTCAGGGTGACGTCGATCCGGTCGAAGTCGTCGCACCTCCGAACATCGTCGGCACGCTGCTCCGCGATTCCGTCGTGGTCGAGGGACGGACGCGGCTCACGGCGGCGCCCGTCCTCATCCAGGACGCCGAAGGAGTGGACGACGTGATCGCCGCCCTCACCGACCCCACTCGGACCTGCTCGGTGATCGTCGCGACATCGGTCGACTCGGAGACCGACCAGCGGTTCACCCGCATCGTCGCGAGCCTCACGAAGAAGAGCCATGGAGTCGCGACGACCTTCGTCGTCAGCGCGTCAGCCGCTGAGCTGTTCGAGCATCGCCTCCCCGACAGCCACCAGGTACCTCCTGGACGAGTGCGAACCTTCCTGCCGGACGTCGATCTCACTTCCCGTCAGGACGCCCTCCGGCACCGCATCCTCGGGCCCGCCACCTTCGCGCGGTCGATCTCGAACGGGCACGTCTCGGAACGCCTCCAGGTGACGCATGCAGCCGCGATGAAGAAGCGGTTCCTCGCCCTCGGTCTACCGGACGACGTACGCGTCGCCATGGAGGAGCTGGCGCAAGCGGAGAACAAGGTGCACCGACGGGCTCTCGTCGACGCCCGCGTCGCTGCTCCAGGGCCGGCAGTCCCGCCCGCACCTGCGCCGGCTCCGGCTCCGGTCTCTGCTCGATCCTCGGTCGATGCGGGTACGTCGTTGGAGGGCCTGCTGTCCTTCTCCGACGAGCTCCCGGCGTCCGACGCCCGTCCTGTCGGCTTCCCCCTTCTGACCCGGGTCCGCGGACTGATCAGACGGTGGATCCACCGGGACGACGCCGACGAGAAGACGATCGATCTTCTCGACCAGTTCATCGAGACCCGCGCGTCCGAGGTGCTCGTCGCCGAGGAGGAGCTCGAGCGCCAGGGTCGCGAGCAGGCTGCCCTGACGAAGGAGAACACCGAGCTCAACCAGCGGATCGACGCGGTGTTCCTCGATCTCGCGGTCGAGAGCGAAGCCCTGCGCCGAGCCGAGCGCGAGGCTCGGTACTTCCGCGAGCAGCTCGCCGCACTGCATGCCTTCGACAGGCTCGACGTGCCGCTCGACGCCAAGTGGGAGCCGCCGGGCTCCATGTCGGAGGTCCTCGCCACCCTGCTGCCCGATGAGACGTCGGACCCCGAGAGAGCTTTCATCGCGCAGCGGGTCGTGTTCTGCGGACGCGCTTCCGACGCCGAGGAGGTCGACAAGCGGGACGGCCTCGGACAGTACTCGTCGAAGGTCTGGGAGTTCGTGCACGTCCTGCACGACTATGCGGAGGCGAAGGCGAGAGGCTGGGAGCGCGGCACGGTCCACACGTACCTGACCTCCGACAGCGCCCCGGCGGGCTTCAAGTGCCCGGCCTCACGTCATGCGGCGACCGAGAGCGAGTCGGTCCTCGCGAACGCCGCCTGGGCACGCGAACGAGTGCTGCCGGTTCCGGATGACGTGGACTCCTCGGGATCGGTCTTGATGCCTGCGCATTTCAAGGTGTCGACGAACGACTCCTTCGCGCCGAGGATGCACTACTTCGACGACACGGACCGCTCCGGGAGGATCTACATCGGATACATCGGACGTCATCTCACGAACACTCGTACGTGATGGCCGGTCCAGTGCCGGAGAGGCATGAGCAGTTCGTCCGCGCCGGATCGCGAGTATGCGTGCGCATCAATAGGATCGACCGACGCTGTGTCGCGCCGCGGACCTGAGGGGGATCCCGTCGAATGAATGATCTCGAGTACCGCCGGCTCGTCGACCGAGCACTGAACGCGGTCGTCGACGGACTGCTCCCGACGGTGAACAGTGTGCTGGCGTCCCACATCGGGCCGGATGAGGACTGGACCGTCGTCCTCCGACGCCATGACGCCGCCGACCCGAGCCCCCAGACCAGGAACCAGCGGTACGGCGAACGCGACTTCAATCAGCTGGTGAGGCTGCTCACCTCGGATCTCGATCCCTTGGGTCGGCCGTTCACCCGCGCGATATCGCCCCTGGCGGAGGGATCTCTCAAATACCTCCGGAAGGTGCGCAATCTCTGGGCCCACGGTGAGAAGTTCGACCGCCCTATGACCAATCGGGCCATTCAGGCCGCTCAGACCCTGCTGCAGGAGGTCGCGATGGACCACCTCGCCGAGGAGCTGGGCGAGGTGCGGCGTCAGATCCTGGCAGAGGCCGACGGAACCGAGAACACCGACCTCTCCGAGGTCGCACCGACCGAGACGGCGTCCGAGAGCGAGGCGGCGACCGAACCGGCATCGATGGTCACAGGCACAGAGGACACGCCCGTCGACGACACGAACGCGCCGAGCGCTCCCACGGCCGAGCCTCCTTTGCGGCGGCCGCGCGGAGCGGCCCGCTACGAGGGGCTGACAGTGGTGGTCGATGATGTTCCGCAGGCTCCTCGCGTCACCGTCCACCTCGAGACCCACGACGAGCTCTCCTACGCGATGGCCAGCGCTCGGATCCAACCCGTCAAGCGCGTTTCGATCCGGAACGGCGGGGACGAACTCCGCGGTGCCTCCCTCGATCTCGAGGTCGTCGACGCGCACGGTTCGCTGGGCGGCCCCCGCACCA
Organism: Rathayibacter sp. AY2B3; assembly: GCF_002931755.1. NCBI lineage: Bacteria > Bacillati > Actinomycetota > Actinomycetes > Micrococcales > Microbacteriaceae > Rathayibacter > Rathayibacter sp. AY2B3. Next base: position 38,343 of record NZ_PSUG01000012.1, read on the forward strand.
TTCGTCTCGACCTGGGTGCCGAGCAGGACAAGGACCTGGAGAACGTCGCCCTCACTCTCGACCCCGAACGCATGCTCGGGGTCGAGCAACGGCGGTCGGGGAGCATTCGCGCAACGCTCCGGACCGCCGACGGCGACAAGATCGCCAGCACGAGCGTCGATGTACTGGTTCTCGCTGCCAGTGAGTGGCGGCTCGTTCCGACTCAGCTCGGGCTGGAGCTTCTTCCGTCCTTCGTGCAGCCGAATGCGGTCGTCGTCGAGAAGGTGCTGCGCGAGGCAGCGGACCTCCTCGGCGAGGCGACGGGCAATTCGGCACTCAACAGCTATCAGACTCACGACCCGACACGGGTCGATGCGATCGTCGAGGCCGTTTGGGACGCGATCAGAGCCAGGGAGATCGCTTACACGGCGCCGCCCGCAAGCTGGGGCAGAGTGACTGAGGACGGACGCAGGGAAGGTGGTCAGAAGACCCGGACTCCCTCTGAGGTGCTGGACGGGCGGCTCGGCACCTGTCTCGACACCACCCTGACACTGGCCGCTGTTCTCGAACAGGCGGGCATCAACAGCACTCTCTGGCTCACCAAGGGGCACATCTTTCTGGGCTACTGGCGAGTCGATCGCACTCTCGGTGCCGCAGCTTCGACCGATGTCAGCACGGCGATCAACCTCGCCGACAGCGATCTGATCCGCGTCGTCGAGACGACCATGCTCACCGGAGAGTCGGCGACGATCGCGCAAGCCCACCGTGAGGCCCGCGAAGAGCTCGCTTCGAAGAGCGATGATCTGAAGGGTGTCGCTGACATCAGAGAGGCTCGCAACGGCGGCGTCTATCCTCTTCCGAGTCGTGCGGTGACGTCCGACGGCGTTGTGACCGTGCACGAGTACAAGCCCGGCGATTCGGAGATCGTGTTCGACTTCGCCGGTGCAGGGCGCGGTCGCAGACGTGACGTGGTCACCGGCCCGGCCCGCGTGGCGACCTGGAAGAACGCGCTTCTCGACCTGAGCCTCCGTAACCGACTGATCAACTACACGGACCGCGCGGGCTTCTCTCTGGCCGTGCCGGGAACGGATCTCGCCCGCTTCGAAGACGTGATCAATAGAGCGACTCCGATACAGCTGGTGTCGTCCGACACCGTCTCCGAGATCGCCCGCGAGCGCGGAATGCACAGCGGGCGAGATCTGCCGGCCGAGATCCGGACGGAGATGCTGTTCGATAAGAAGCAGGTCTTCGTCGACGTCACCTCCGCCGCCTACACCGACAAGCTCCGCAAGTTCGCCGCGTCGGCGAAGACGATCGTCGAGGAGACCGGCGCGAACAACCTCTACCTCGCGTTCGGGACTCTGCACTGGACGCTCGACGACCGGGAGCTCCGGTCGCCGATGGTCCTCGTGCCGGTCACCATCAAGGAGACGGCCCGCGGCTCGGTCTTCACGATCACGCTCGACGAGTCCGGCTCGTCGACCCCCAACTTCTGCCTGGTGGAGAAGCTCAAGGTCAGCGTCGGACTCGACCTGCCCGGCCTCGCCACTCCGGCCGAGGACGAGTCGGGCATCGACCTGCGCGCGGTCTTCGACTCCGTGCGCGCGACCCTGACCGAGCGCGGCCTCCCCTTCCGCGTCGAGGAGACGGTCGACCTCTCGGTGCTGCAGTTCGCCAAGTTCCGGCTGTGGCGGGACCTCGACGAGCAGTGGGAGATCCTGGCCCGCAATCCTCTCGTCTCCCACCTGATCAACACGCCGCTCGAGGCGTTCGAGGACCCGGCGGGCGAGGAGCTCGACCTCGATCTCGACGCGCTCTCCGCGCAGGCGCCGGTTCCTGCCGACGCCTCTCAGCTCGAAGCCGTCGCGGCCGCCGTGGCCGGGAAGACCTTCGTCCTCGAAGGCCCTCCCGGGACGGGCAAGTCGCAGACCATCACCAATCTGCTCGCGAGGTCGCTCGCCGAGGGCAAGCGAGTCCTCTTCGTCGCCGAGAAGCGGGCGGCACTCGACGTCGTGAAACGGCGCCTGGAGGAGGTCGGGCTCGGCCCCTTCTGCCTCGACCTCCACGACAAGGGCGCGCGTCCGGCCGAAGCCCGGGCGCAGATCCGCGCCGCGCTGGACTTCTCCGTCCAGCCCGACTCGCACGGCTTCGCCGCCCAGCAGCTCACCGTGGAGTCGACCGCGCGTGGACTCCGCCGGTACGCCGACCACGTCCACGAGGAGAACGGCGCGGGGTACTCCCTCTACGAGGCGCATCAGCGCGAGGTGCTCGCGGAGGAGCACATCCGAGAGCTCGAGGTCACGCGCGCGTTCGTCGAGAACGGCACCCTCGAGCAGTTCGACGCTGTCCGACATGCCCTCAGGCTGCTTCCGGACGACTTCCACGCGGCGCGCCCTCGGCGCGGACATCCGTGGTCCTTCATCTCACCCTCGAGGCTCGCGCCCGATCTCCCGGTCAGGGTCGCCGAAGCGGCCGACGAGCTCGACGCGGCGCTGCTCGAGCTCAACCGCTTGGACTTCCCGGCGGCGGCGCTGGCAGCCGCCTCCGACCCTGCCCTGCTCGCGCCCGCGATCAGAGGGACGGAGGCGGACGAACGGCCGCTCGTCACCCTCGATCAGTTCATCGATGCGGGCTGGGACGCGCACCTCGCTCATGCTCAGGACGAACTGCAACGGCTCGCTCCGCTGCGCTTCGACGTGCTCGACGTCATCCACGAGCGGGTGATCGACGCGGATCTCGACGACGTCCGCGCTGCGGCGGTGGAAGCGGATGGAGCTGGCCTGCTCTCGCGCAAGCGGATGCGCCGCTCCGTCCGCGATCGCCTCACTCCCTACCTCCGCTCCGGCCCCGAGAGCGTTCCCCTCGACGGCCTCGTCGCTCTGGTCGACCGCGTCCTCCTCGCGCGACAGCACGCCTTCTACCTTCGTGAGCTCGTCCGTCAGATCCCCGCCCCGGTCGCCCCCGAGCGCTGGAACGCCTTCGACGGCGAGACCCTCCGGCGGATCTCGGGAGAGATCGGCGTGCTGCGGACCCTGCGTCGGCTCGTCGTGATCGGTGAGGAGGCGAACGAGTCGGTCGACCGCGATCTGATCCGATCGGTCTACGTCCGTCCCGACCGTGCGGTCCTGGGTGTGGCGCTGCAGCGCTTCATCGAGGCACACCGCGCCCTGCTGGACGTCGCGGGTGCACCGTCGGCGGAGCTGGACGACTGGGCCGGTGGTCGACCCGTTGTGGAGGCGTGGCGACAGTCCACCGCCGAGCGCGGGACGGGGCGCGGCGCCGTCCGGTCACTGGAGACCTGGCTGGCCTTCCTCGCTCGGCTCGAACCGCTCCGCGACGCGGGGATGTCGACGGCTCGCCGGCAGTACCTCGAGGGCGGAGGCGACGTCGACGACGCGCTCCTGGCCTTCGAGAAGGGCCTCGCCGCGTCCTCGGTGAACGAGCGACTCGCCAGCACGGAGCTCGCCGGCTTCCAGGCGGCCGCGCACGAGCGACTCCTCGGCCGCTACACGACCAGCGCGAGCGCCGTGCGGAACGAGCTGCCGCGCATCATCCCGTCGCAGGTGCTCGCGCGTCGGGATCTGAGCTCCCTGCCTCCGACGATGATGGGCGGCCTCAAGCGCCAGCTCGAGAACAAGTCGCGAGGAGGTCTGAAGGTGCGCCGCCTGATGAACGACTTCGGTCCGCTCATCACCCGGCTCGCGCCCTGCACGCTGATGAGCCCCGAGTCGGTCGCCCGGTTCCTGCCGGTCGACGCCGACCTCTACGACATCGTCGTCTTCGACGAGGCGTCGCAGGTCCGCGTCGCCGACGCCGTGGGTGCGCTAGGGAGGGCGCGCAGCGCAGTGATCGTCGGAGACAGCAAGCAGATGCCGCCGACGAGCTTCGCCGAGACGGGCGCGGTCGAGGACGAGACCCTTCCGGCGGACACCGTCGTGGACGAGGAGTCGATCCTCTCCGAGGCGTCGCAGGCGCGGGTCCCGTCGCGCTGGCTCTCCTGGCACTACCGCAGCCAGGACGAGCGGCTCATCGCCTTCAGCAACAGCCGCTACTACGACAGCCGGCTCTCGTCCTTCCCGACCCCGCACGCCGATGACGCCGGCGACGGGCAGGAGGGCTACGGCATCTCCTTCGTCCGCGTCGCGGGCACCTTCATCCGCACCGGTCGAGGAAAGGCTCTGCGCACGAATGCGGCGGAGGCCGAAGCGATCGTCGCCGAGGTCCACCGCCGCTTCGACGCGTCGCCGGACGTCGTCCCGTCCCTCGGCATCATCACGTTCAACGCGCAGCAGCGCGACCTGATCGACGGCCTGCTCCGGAGCTCGTCCGACCCGCGCATCGCCCGGTCGCTCGACGTCACGGACGGGCTGTTCGTGAAGAACCTCGAGAACGTGCAGGGCGACGAACGAGACACCATCCTGTTCTCGATCGCCTTCAGCGCGAACGACAAGGGCGTGGTCCCTCTGCAGTTCGGTCCGCTCACCCGTGCCGGGGGCGAACGGCGCTGGAACGTCGCCATCACGCGAGCCCGCCGTCAGGTCGTCCTCTTCTGCAGCTTCGACCCGGCCGAGCTGCGGGCGGACGACACTCAGTCCATCGGCGTGAAGCACCTGAAGGCCTATCTGCAGCTCGCGCAGGCGGGCTCGGACAGCGTCCACGACGCCCTCGACCGACTCCCGCATCCCGACGCACACCGGGACGAGCTCGCGGCAGCGCTCATCGACGCGGGCCTCGCCGCCCGCATCGACGTCGGACTGTCGGAGTTCCGCGTCGACATCGCGCTGGCGACGGCGGAGGACCCCGGTCGGCCTCTCGTCGCCGTGCTGCTGGACGGAGCCTCCTGGCGCCGGCGGCGCACAGTCAGTGATCGCGACGGGCTCCCCGGCGCGGTCCTCAAGAACGCGATGGGCTGGCCCGCCGTCGAGCGAGTGTGGCTGCCGGAATGGCTGGCCGATCGCGACGCCGTGATCGAGCGCCTGCGGGAGGCTGTCCGGCGAGCGGACGATCTCGTGCGGGGCGAGCAGGCGGCGACACCGGAGGTCGAGCTGCCGGAGGCCGAGCCCTCGGCTCCGACCCCGTCAGAATCGGAGGTCGTCGATGTCGCGGAAGACGCACCGGAACTCGCACGGAGCTTCCACGTCGTCGCCGGCACCTTCCGGTCACGCTCCGAGCCAGTCTCCGTACCCGCAGCACCGGAGCAGTCCAGGACGAGCGCGTCGGACGAGGTCACGACGTATACCGCCTGGCCGGAACGCGTGGTCGGGTCGAAGGACGTGCTGAACGCCCTACCCGCGGCGCCTTCCCGCCGAGCCATCGCCGAACTGGTGTCCGAAGTGGTCGAGGCGGAGGGGCCCATCCACGAGACGCGCGCGGCCAAGCTGATCGCCGGGGCCTTCGACCTGAGCAAGGTCAGCGGAGCCCGGGTCGAGAGCATCGTCGACTGCTTCCCCGACCACTTCCGGCGCCCAGCGGATCCGGGGTTCCTCTGGCCCGCTGATCTCGGACCCGACGACTACGACGGCGCTCGGACGAGTGCCTACCTCGGAGTCGACCGGATCTACGAGCACATCGACCCCTTCGAGGCCGCGAACGCCGTGTCGCGGTGCGCCCGGGCGACCCCCGGGATCGATCACTACGCCCTGGTCAGGGCGACGATGACCTATCTCGGCATCCTCCGAATGACCGACAACATCCGCGGTCTCGTCGCGGCGTCCATCGACGATGCGGTCCGACAGGGGAAGGTCGTGCTCGGAGGTTCCGGAGGGTACTGGGCTTCCTGACACCGGCCGCACGCTGATCGCATGCGCTCCCCCAGCCGCCCCTGTCCGGACGACTCAGCCTCGACGGCCCGCCGCCTCACACCCCACCCGCACCCCACTCCTCCAGCAGCTCCCGCTCCCGCTCCTCGCCCAGCCCGGCGCCGCGTCCCGGCACGTGCGCGGCCGCCGCGTCCCGCAGCGTCTCGGCGAGCTCGCGGCGCTCGAAGCCCGCGGCCTCGGCCCGGGCCGTCGAGCGCGCGTTCATCCCCCTCCAGGCGGGATCCGCGATCCACAGCGGCAGCGAGCCCGGACCCGCCCACTGGCCGACACCGCGCTCGAGCAGCCACTCCTCCGGCACCGCGATCGTCTCGGCGGACGATCCGCCGCGCGCCGCGGCCAGGTGCTCGGCGAACGGCACGGGGGTCCCGCAGATGTTCATCACGCCCTCCACACGCGCCTCGGCGGACGCCACCAGCCAGGCGGCGAGGTCCCGCACGTCGACCACCGATGTCAGCAGGTCGGGCGCGTCCGGCACCAGCACGGGCCCGGACCGCGTGCTGAAGCGCCAGGGCCAGTAGGAGGAGCGGCTCTTCGGGTCGCCGGGGCCGCCGATCAGGCCCGCGCGCGCGATCAGCGACGGCGCGGATCCGGCCAGCACGGCCTGCTCGCAGGCGGCCTTCGCGGCGCCGTACGAGGCGGGGTCGTCGGAGGGAGCGAGCAGCTCCGCGTCCTCGTCCGCTCCGACGACCGTGTTGTCGGCGTAGACGCTCGTGGTCGAGACGAGGAGGTAGGCGCCGCAGCGCAGGTCGCGGACGGATCGGCGGACGTGCTGCGGGGTCGAGGAGACGTCGATCACCGCGTCCCACGGCACCGCAGCCACGGCGTCGAGAGCGTCGTCGCGGTCGCGGTCGGCCCGGACGAGGGACGCCCCCGCCGGCACGGCCGTCCCGCGCACGAGGCAGGTCACGTCGTGGCCGCGCCGCAGCGCCTCCGCCGCGAGGTGCCCGCCGAGCCGGCCCGTGCCTCCGAGGATCAGCGTTCTCATCCCCGCATGCTCGCACGGGCCGCCTCCCGCGAGGCCCGCTGAGGTGCCCGAGAATGTCCCCGAACGGCCGGAAAGGCTGCATTCTCGGGCGACTCACCGCAGTGGGCGCCGGGCGGGCGGATCTCGACGCGACGAATCGGGACGAGCACCTCCACGACGCCGGACCCCGAGCGACCACCTCAGCGAGAACGAACCCGCCCAGGACCCCCCGAACACCCGGCCACCCGAGCCCGCCCGCGTCCTCTGTCCGGAATCGCGCGGGCGGCTCGGGCGCCCGAGCGGCTCACACGACGACGAAGGCGTCCAGGATCAGCGAGTTGCCCGTGGAGGCGGCGTTGCGCTTGCTGCCGCGGCGGATAGTGATGGTGTGCTCGCCGGCGCTGAGGGTGCTGCTGGTGAACACGGTGCGGGCCGAGCGGTTGGTGGCGCTGTAGCGGTCGACGGAGGCGACGAGCACGCCGTCGATCAGGACCTCGTTGATGCCGGAGGTCGGGGTGATCCGGCTCACCCAGCTGACCTTCGTGCCCTGGAAGCGGAGGGTCGCCGAGGCCGTGGAGGTGCTGGAGTACGAGATGCTGCCGCCGCTGTCGGCGGTGCTCGAGAGCGTCGCCCAGGTGCCGACGGTCGCGATGACGGCGGCACCGTTCTGGTACGTCCCCGCCGCCGGCAGCGTCGAGGTCGGGGTGGGCGTGGAAGTGGCCGTCGGGGTCTCGGTCGGAGTGGGAGTGTCGGTGGGCGTCGGCGTGTCCGTCGGTGTGGGCGTGCTGGTCGGCGACGCCGTCGCGGTGGGAGTGGGGGTCGACGTGGAGACGGTCCCGGCGGTCACGACGAAGGCGTCGAGGATCAGCGTGTACCCGGTGGACGCCGGGTTGCGCGTCGTCCCGCGGCGGATCGTGACCGTGTGGGTGCCGGCGGCGATCGGCCCGCTCGTCCAGACCGTCTGACCCGAGCGGGTCGTGGGGCTGTAGCGGTCGACGGTGGCGACGAGGACGCCGTCGAGCAGCACCTCGTTGATGCCGGAGGTCGCCGTCATCCGGCTCACCCAGCTGACGCCCGTGCCCGAGAAGCGGAAGCTCGCGGACGCTCCGGCCGAGCTGGAGTAGCTGATGCTCCCGCCGCTGTCGGCGGAGGAGGAGATCGTGCTCCAGGTGCCCGCGGTCGTGATGAGCGGGGAGTAGTTCTGGTACGTGCCCTCGCCGGGGATCGACGAGGCGGGCTCGTCGGGCAGCGGAACGACCGGCTGCTCCGCGAGCCAGCGGTCGAACGTGTCGAGCATGTCCTTGTTCGTCAGGCTCGGCACGTTGTGGCCGTTCGGAGCGCCGTCGGTGGGCGTGTAGAGGACCGCCGCCTCCTTCGCGACGGGCTTCGCGAGCGCGACCCAGGCCCCTCCGTGCACGGCGATCGGAACGAGGACGTCCTCCGTCGAGCCGGTCGCGCGGATCCGCGCCCCCGCCCACGAGGCCTGCGGCAGCAGCGCGGGGTCGGTCGCCGGGATCGTCGAGGGGTCGTTGTCGTAGTCCGGCAGGACCCGCTCCGGGTCGCGGCGGGCCATGTCGCCCATGTCGTAGACGCCGGCCGCGTGGTACGCGCCGCGGATCTCGGGGACCAGCTTGTTACCGTACGCCCAGCAGAGCAGTGCGCCACCGCCGGAGTTCGAGCGGAGGAAGCTCGCGCCGATCCGCCACGTCTTCTGGAACCAGGCGACCGCGTCCACCTGCATGGCGACGGCCCGCTTGTTCGTGTAGATGCTGCCGCCGTAGTTGGGGCAGATCGAGATGACGCCCTTGTCGACGGCCTGGTCGGCGCTGTACTGGTAGGCGCCGGACAGGGCCGCGTAGGTGCTCCCGTTGGCGTGGTAGTACCAGTAGACGACCCGGCCGATCCGCTGCGAGGGGACCGCGGTGTGCGGGACGAAGAGCCGCGCGCGGTCGGTGCCGATCATCACGTCGATGATCTGGTACGGCTTCTTCCCCACGCGCGAGATCGCCGTGTCGCTGCGCCCGAGCTCGTTGGGCAGCGGCGGGATCACGCTGTAGTCGGGCGCCGCGGACGCGGTCATCGCGTAGGCGAAGGCGGATCCGACGCCGAGGGCGGCTCCGGTGAGGACGAGACGGCGGCTGTGGCGCGCAGGAGAGGACATGGGATCCCGACGTGGAGAGGGCTGCTCGGTCGGCGGAGCCTGACCGGAAGGTGTGAGGGGGGGGTGCTGCGGTCCGGATCGGACCACCGTGGAGGGGGCGCGGTGCGGTCCTTCGGGGGACCGTGCGGGCGGGCAGGCGCGAGTGCATCCTCCCGCGTCCGCCGCGCGACCACCAGACCCGCTTCAGGGACACCCGCGGCGGCGCTCCCACCTGGCGTCGAGCGGCGGAGTACGCGGAGGAGGTCCTGGTGAGAGCGCTATCTCGCGCCACTGCTCTGGAGATGCCCGCCACGGGAGCGGAACCGCATCGTCCCGGTGGCGGGACACACCGGCCGCACCGGGCCGACGCGGATCCGGGCGTCTCACGGCCGCTCCGACAGCCATGCGCACGTCAACACGCCCTCCGGGGCACCCTGGTGAGGGCCCGATTCCTGTGCGCGGGCTGAGCGATGGTTCAGCACACCCTGTCCCCCTTCTGAGCGCCCACCGGATCGGGGGACCGTCGTCTGCCGCCCCTGTCCCGTCTCAGGGGGACAAGGCCCCTCCGAGCCGCGACCTATCGTGATCCCGCTCCACCCGGAAGGCCCGGCGAGGCGCTCCGGGGGGAGGTCGATCCGTGTCGAACGCGCATGCCCGACCGAGCCACGACCGCTCGATCGCCCTCGGCCTCGTCCTGCTCCTGCTCGCCGCCGTCCTCGTGGTCCTGCCGGCGACGAGGGCCGCGGCGGCCACGGTGCTCCTCCAGGAGGGGTTCGGCGGCACGTCCGTCCCGGATCCGGCGTGGCAGGCCCTCGACGGCGGCTGCCTCTCGCGAGCGACGGCCGCGCCCCCGACCGGATCGTCGAACCTCGGCGTCTGCGCCAACCGGATCCAGGCGCCCGCCACCGGGACGACGCCGGGATTCCTCCAGCTCACCGACAACCGGACCAACCTCAAGGGGGGCGCGGTCTTCAACCGTCCGATCCCCTCCGTCGCGGGCCTGGACGTGCAGTTCGACCAGTACCAGTACCAGTCCGTCGCCTCCCTGCAGGGTGCCGACGGGATCGCGTTCTTCCTGACCGACGGCTCCCGGAACCTCACCGCGGCCGGCGCCCCCGGAGGATCGCTGGGATACGGGCAGTCGAGCACCACCGACGGGGTCAACGGCGGCTACCTCGGCATCGGCCTCGACGTCTACGGCAACTTCTCGAGCACGGACGGGGGCCTCGGCGGCACCGGATGCGCCGGCTCCCCTGCACCGCCGGGCCGGTTCGGCGGCCGGATCGTGGCGCGCGGTCCCGGGCAGGACAGGACCGGCTACTGCTACATCCAGGGCAACAACGTCCCGAACGGTCTCGCCGGGCTCCGTCCCCTCGTCAACGTCGGCACCCCGACCGCGCCGGACGCGACGACCGGCCGCACCATCCGCGTGACCGTGTCGCCGGCATCGCCGCCCGTCGTGACCGTCTACTACGGCGCCCGAGCGGGACTGGCCGCCGCCGACCTGACGCAGGCGATGCAGTTCACGATGCCGACGACCGCTCCGTCGACCTACAAGCTCGGCTTCACGGCCTCGACCGGCGGCTCGAGCGACACCCACCTGATCCGGAACGTCTCCGTCTCGTCCGTCACCACGCTCGACGACATCACCCTCGTCAAGCAGATCGACCGCACCACCGCGCAGCCCTCCGCCTACACCGAGGGCGCTGCGATCCCCTACCAGTTCGTCGTGACGAACGGCTCGATCAAGGCGTCGCTCAGCGGGATCGTCGTCACCGACCCGAAGGTCGCGACGATCACCTGCGCGGCCACGACGCTCGCTCCGCTCGCCTCCACGACCTGCACGGGATCCCATACGGTCACGGCAGCGGAGGCGGTCGCCGGCTCCCTCGTCAACACGGCGACGGCCTCGGCGACGCGGACGGCGTCCGGCGAGACGACGACCACCGTCACCAGCCGGACCGCCACCGTCACCGCGCCCATCGCCACCCCCGCTCCCTCCCTCTCGCTCACCAAGACCGCCCTGCTCACCGACACGAACGGCAACGCCCAGGCCGACGCCGGCGAGCAGATCCGCTACTCCTTCCTCGCCCTCAACTCCGGCAACGTCACGCTGCAGACGGTCGCCGTCGCCGACCCGAAGGTCACCGGCATCACGCCCGCCTCGACCCAGCTCGCACCCGGAGCGAGCGCGACCTTCACCTCGGCGCCGTACACGGTGCTGCAGACCGACATCGACAAGGGCACGGCGGTCACCAACACGGCCACGGTCAGCGGGCGCACGCTCGCGGCCTCGCCCGTGGCGGTCTCCGCCTCCTCCACCGCGATCACGCCGATCCGCTACGCGCCCTCGATCTCGCTGGCCAAGACCGGCACGCTCCCGGCCGGGGCCGCGGCCGGCGCGACCCTCTCGTACAGCTTCACCGCGGCCAACACCGGCAACACGGCGCTCACCTCCGTCGCGATCAGCGACCCCAAGAGCGGGCTCTCCGCGCTCGCCTACTCCTGGCCGGGAACCGCCGGACGCCTCGAGATCGGCCAGTCGGTCACCGCGACCGCCTCGTACACGCTCACGCAGGCCGACGTCGACGCGGGCCAGGTCCTCAACACCGCCACCGCGACCGGCACCCCTCCGACCGGCGCCGCCGTCACGGCCACCGCCTCGCGGACGGTGACGATCGCCCGCACGAACGACCTCGCCCTCGTCAAGACCGCGAACCCCGCCTTCATCAGCGCCGCCGGCACCGTGGTGACCTACACCTTCCGCGCGACCAACACCGGCAGCACCACCCTCACCGCGGTCGCGATCAGCGACCCCAAGAGCGGGCTCTCCGCTCTCACCTACTCCTGGCCGGGCACTTCCGGACGACTGCTGCCCGGCCAGGTCGTCACCGCGACCGCCGCCTACACGACCACCGCCGCCGACGTCACCGCCGGCACGATCGCCAACACCGCCACGGCGACGGCGACCGGCCCGACCAGCGGGGCCTTCACCCGCACGGCCTCGGTGAGCATCTCGGTGATCCCCGATCCGGCCGCCGACGCCGCGACGGTCGTGCAGGGCGGCTCGGTCGTGATCGACGTGCTCGCGAACGACGGGCCCGCCGCGACCGGCGCGACCTTCTCGCGCGCTCAGCTCTCGGCGACGCCGAAGGCGATCGGAGGCGCGGCGGCACCCGCCCCCGCCACTCCCGTGCAGGGAGCCGTGTCCTGCGTCGCGAGCGGAGCGACCCGCGGCCAGTGCACCTACCGCCCGATCGCCGCCTTCGTCGGCACCGACGTCTTCGACTACTCCCTCTCGGGCCAGTACGGCACCTGGAACGTGCGGGTCACGGTCACCGTCACAGCGCTCAACCGCGCGCCGGTCGCCCGGCCCGACCGCGTGGTCGCGACCACCGGCGGCCCCGTCGTCACCGTCGCTCCGCTCGCGAACGACACCGACGAGGACGCGGGCACGACCCTCTCCCTGGCCGGGACGAGCGTCCCTGCCGGGCTGCGCGGCAGCTTCTCCTGCTCCGGATCCACGTGCACCTACACTCCCGCGGCCGACGGCTGGACCGGCAGCGCGACGATCGCGTACACCGTCTCGGACGGGGCGCTCACGGCGGGCAGCACGATCACGGTCTGGGTCGATCCGGCGCCGCTCGTCCGGCGGGGATTCTCCGGCACCGGCACCACGAGCGGAGCGGTCGGGCTCGGCGCCTGGACCGGTTCCTCCGTGGTCGCGACGCCCGTCGCGAGCTGCACGGCCGGTCGGCCGAGCACCCTCGTGAGCTGGTCGGCCGCCGCCGGAGCGACCGGGTGGACCCTGGAGCGCCGCCTCGCCGGGACGACGCCCGGACCGTGGACCGTGATCGCGGCACCCGCCGCCTCCGCGACGAGCTTCACGGACGACCGGGTCGGCGAGGGCCGCAGCTACCAGTGGCGGGTCCGCCCGGATCTACAGCGCTGGCTCGGAGTCGCCTCCGCCGCCTCGACCGCCGTCGCCCAGCCGGCCGTCACCACCGCCGGAGGCTGCTGATGCCTCCCCCTCGACACCCCTCTCGTCCTGCACGTGTCCTCGTGAGGGAGACCACGCCCGCACCGGGCACCACCCACCAGAAAGGAACGGTCGCCATGACCACCACAGCACCCACCCGTCGCAGCCCCTGGAAGAAGATCGCCCTCACCGGCGGCGTCCTCCTCGCCGCGGGAGCCCTCGCCGGCGCCGGCGCGTTCGCCGTGTTCACCGACTCCGGGACCGCCGTCGGCAACGTCGACGCCGGCCAGACCGACATCGCGGTCACCGGAGCGTTCACCGTCGCGAACATCGCGCCCGGCGACACCGTCCAGCGCCCGATCAAGCTCGTCCTGCCGAACGCGACCAACGACGGCGACCTCGTCTCGTCGGTGCGCTTCTACCAGGACGTCACCAACGACGTCGTCGGCTCGGACACCACCGACCCGGGCCGCGTCGGCGCGTCCCTCGTCACCGGCGCGAACGGCCTCGACTACCGCCTGCTGACCTGCTCCACCGCCTGGGTCCCCGCCGCCGCTCCCGCGGAGGCCGGCCCCTACACCTGCGCGGGCACGCAGACCGTCACCGGCACCGGCAAGCTCTCGACCATCGGCGGAGTCGCCAACGCGGCGAACTTCACCCCGGCGAACTTCGGCATCACCCCCACCGCGACCGGGACCTTCCCCTCGGACGCCGGTGACGTGACGCTGAACACGCTGATCGAGCTCGTCCTGCCGACCGCGGCCGACAACGCGTACGAGAACGCCTCCGCCACGGTCACCTTCACCGCCGCCGCGATCCAGCGCGCCGGCATCCAGAAGTAGACCGTCCCCCACCGCCTCCGCCCTGCCCGGCCGCCGCCGGCGCGGGGCGGAGGCATCCCCCTTCTCCCGGAGTCGTCCCCATGCCCCACGCCCGCGCGCTCGTCGCCGTCCTCGCGGCGGTGCTCCTCGCCCCTGCGGCGAGCGCCGAGCCCGTCGGAGTGCTCGACGTGCGCGAGCTCTCGGCACCCGGGTCCCTCACCGACCTCGCTCCGGGCGACCGCGCCGAGTGGGCGGTCGAGGCGACCAGCACCGGCCTGTCGCCGGAGGGGGTCTCCGTGGCCTTCGCGGTCGACGGAGGGACGCTGGCTCAGGACCCGCGCGACGGCCTCCAGCTGTCCGTCGAGCTCTGCGACTCGGCGTTCACCGTCGCCGAGGTCGTCGACGGCGCTCGCACGGTCGAGCGCTACCTCTGCCCCGGTGACGCGGTGCCGCTCGGATCCGGACCCGCGGCGACGCTCGGACGGCTCGACGGCGTGCGTCCGCTCGAGCCCGGGTCCACCGTGGGCGTGCGCGTCCGCGTCCTGTTCCCGGAGTCGGCCGGCAACGGGTCCGAGCTCGCGGCGGCGTCGCTGCGGGTGCTCGTGGGCACGACGGAGGAGGATCCCTCCGCGGCGCCCGGCCCCGGCTCCTTCCCGGGTGCGGCGGGCGGCGGGCTGGCCGTCACCGGCCGCGACCTGGGTGCTGCGCTCCTGGGCGGGATGCTCGCCCTCGGCTCGGGCGTCCTGCTCGCCGCGGCCGCGCGCCGTCGTCACCGGAGGGAGCAGGCGTGAAGGCCCTCCGCGCTCTCCTCGGCGGCCTGGTCACGATCGTGGCCGTCGCAGGCATCACCGTCTTCGTCCTCTCCGCCCTCGGTCTCGTGCGGCTCGTTCCGGTGCTGTCGAATTCGATGGCACCCGGGATGCCGGTCGGCTCCCTCGCCGTCACCCTGCCCGTCGACCAGGCCGCGATCCGCGCCGGCGACGTCATCGTCTTCACCGACCCCGACGATCCGGGCCGCCGCGTCATCCACCGCGTCACCCTCGTCTACTCCGAGGAGGAGGCGGCCGCCCTCCGCGGCCGCGAGCCCGGCCAGCTGGCGCTCACCACCAAGGGCGACAACAACGAGTCGGCCGACCCGTGGATCGTGACGATCGCGGACGAGCGGATCTGGCGCGAGAGCTCGGTGGTGCCGCTGCTGGGCTGGCCGAGCATCGGCCTCGCCCACCCGGAGGCGCGGTTCTTGCTCTTCGCCGCGGGCGGCGCGGTCGTCGTGGGCGCGCTCCTGATCGCCATCTGGCGCCGCCCCGCGGAGGTCGCCCCGTGAGCGGCGCGCACCGCTCCACCGACGGGACGCCGCCCCCGGAGCCGCAGCGTCCTCCGGTCGAGCACGGCCGGCACAGCGCACGCCCCTCCGGCCGCGACCGCGGAGCGCCGCGCCACTCCCCCGACGTCCGCCGCCGCGTGGTCTCGCGCGCCGGTCTCACGGGCATCATCGCCGGCGCGCTCGTCCTCGGCGCCGCCGCCACTGCGACCGCCGTGTTCCTCGACCGCGCCTCCGTGAGCGCACGGGTCGCCTCCGGCACCGTCATCGCGAGTCTCTCCGGTACCGGAGCGACCACCGTGCCGGTCCCCGTCGCGGGCCTCGTCCCCGGCGGCACGGCCCGGCGCCTCCTCGACCTGACCAACGCCGGCACCCTGCCGATGTCGGCCCTTGAGCTGCAGACCACGACCGGCACCGACCTCTCGGACGGCCTGCAGCTCGTGATCGAGCGCTGCACGCAGTCCTGGTCGGCCGATGCCGCGACCTGCCCCGGCACGGTCACCACCGTCTCGGCCGACCGGCCCGCCACCTCCCGGCTCGACCTGCCCGGCTCCCCCGCCCTCGCCGTCGGCGCGACCGACCACCTCCGCCTGACCGTGCGCCTGTCGGACTCGTCCCCGTCCGCCGCGCAGAGCACCTCCGCGACGCTGACCGTCACCGTCGTGGGCGTGCAGCGGCCGGGCCGCCAGCTGTAGGGCACGGTCGGCTCACTCGGCGGCGGCGAGTCCGACGGAGTCGCACAGCGCGTCCGCGTCGCTCGCCTCACCGGGCAGCACCACCGCCAGGCCGTCACCCTGACGGCAGGCCACCAGCGGCGGGACGGGCCTGCGCACCCCCCGCTCCGCAGCCGCGTTCGCCGCGGCGCGGTCGAGCTCGAAGCCGCCGTCCTCCCAGACGCCGGCGCAGAGACCGACCGCGGTCTCCGCCGACAGGGGCGCACCCTCCTCCAGGGGCTGCCCGTCCTGGTCGAGGAGGGACTCGGACACCTCCCCCACCAGGCCGGTGTCCACCGGTCCTCCAGCGCCTCGGGCACCCGCCTCGAGGGAGGCGGTCGGGTAGCAGCGCGCCCCGATCTGCGTGAGTGCAGGGGGAGTGAGCACCGCGGCACCCGCTGCGAGGAGCACGCCCCCGGCGAGGGCACCGGTCACCGCGACCACGGTGCGGCGACGACGGATCGCTCGGCGGTCGTTCCGCATTCTCCCGAGCACACGCTCTCGGACGAGCAGCGCGCGATCGCGTCCGGGGTAGTCGTCCGTGTTCACAGGGCACCTCTCACGTAGTCGTCGTCCCGGATCCTCCGGCGGAGGCGGGAGAGTCTGTTGCGGACCACCGAGGTGGTCACGTCCAGTTCGGCGGCGGCCTCGTCGTAGCCGAGCCCGCGCTCGAGGCATGCCGCGTAGATCCTCCGGTCGAGCTCGGGGAGCGCGGCGACGACCGCATCGACCGATCGGAGCAGCGCGGCCACCTCCGCCGCTCGCTCCGGCCCGTCGACGGTGGGCCCGTCGAGCACGTCGGCCCCGCTCGCGAGCGGCCTCCGAGAGCCTGCTCGGTTCTCGTTCATGGTCAGGTTCCGTGCGGTCACCATCAGCCACGGCAGAAGCGAGTCGCCCGCGATCCTCACCAGGTCGCGCTTTCTCCAGAGCACGATGAACGCCTCCTGCACCACGTCGTCGACGGCCGAGGCATCCGTCACCCGGCTGCCCACCAGCCGGAACACCGCCGGCGCGTGGCGGTCGTACAGCGCCCGCATCGCGGCCTCACCTCCGCTGCCGGCGAGCCGTCGGAGCAGCTCCCGATCCTCGACCTCGTCCGTCATGTGCGCCCGTCCTGCTCCCCCGTGCCCTGCCCGGCTCGGTCCGCCGGCGGCCGGTCGGCGATTCACCCTGCCGCGGCCCTCACGGAGAAGTCTCCGGAGGCGAGGATTCGTCTCGAAACAGTTGCAGGACATGACGATATGTCGGATGCTGGCTGCGGGTCCCGCCGACCCGACATCATCCGACACTCTTCAGACGGGACCATTCATGCCGATCATCACCCGACGCTTCCCCCTCACCGCCCGCGGCAGCTTCTCGCTCGTCGCCGGAGCGGTGTTCTGCATCGCTGCAGCATCTCCCGACTCCGCCAGGCTTCCCGAGGACTGCTCGATGCTGGTCGAGACCGGGCAGACGGTCTGTGTGGACCGCGGGGAGGACCTCGACGCCGCCGTACTCGCCCGGACCGGTCGCGTGGTCGTCGAGACCTCGCTCGACGACCCCTCGACGTCGAAGGCCGCGACGTCGCCGCTGAGCCTCGCCGACTCCCAGTACGTCCTCGGGTACGTCTACGACGACATCGACTTCGGAGGCGACAGCTTCAGGTTCACGACCTGGGATTCTGCGCTCTGCAGCCCCGGCAAGCGCTACGGGACAAGCTCGCTCCGTTCCATCGGATGGAACGACCGTTTGAGCTCGTTCTCCGGTCGCAACGGCTGCCTCGGCACGATCTTCATGGACGACGACTACTCGGGAGGCTCGTTCGGGCCGGTCGGAAGCGCCGCCTGGGTCGGTGATTCCTTCAACGACAAGGCGTCGTCGATCCAGTGGGCGCGCTGACGCAGCGCTGAGGTGCCCGAGACGGTCGGCGACACGCCGGAGCGTGCGACCATCTCGGGCACCTCAGCGCGAGGGTGCCGGCGGGGCTACTCCCAGAAGCCCCGGTGCGCGCCCGAGGCCTCCTCCTCGAGGTGCGGGCCGCAGACGACGATGGAGCGCTGACCGCGGGCGAACACCTCGCGGCACGGGAGCGAGAAGGTCGGGTTCTCGGGGTGGTCGCCCGTGAGCTCCAGGAGGCGGTGCTCGGAGAGGGCGTAGACCACGCGGTCCACGCCGGTCCAGTAGACGGCGCCCGAGCACATCGCGCAGGGCTCCGCGCTCGTGTAGAGGGTGCCGCCCGACATCCCCTCGGCCCCGAGCTCGCGGTACGCGGCGGCGACCGCGCGCAGCTCGGCGTGCTGGGTGGGATCGCCCTCCGGCGGGAGGGAGTTGTTGCCGGCCTCGGCGACGACGCGGCCGGCGGCGTCGACCACCAGGGCCGCGAAGGGGTGCCTGCCCTCGGCACGGGAGCGCTCGGCGGCGGAGATGCTGCGGCGCAGGAACGCGAGGTCGTCGGTGCTGAGCTCGGTCATCGTGTCCTCCGCCTGTGTACAAGTCGTCGATCCGACGTCGAGGGGGAGCATACGGTCACGGAAGTCCTCCGCCGAGGTGCCCGGGACGGTCGTCGACACCCCCGAGCGGACAGCTATCCCGGGCACGTCAGCGCCCACTACTCGCGCAGGGCCTCTACGGCCTCGTGGAAGCTCGTCACGTCCGCCCGCACCCCGTCCGGCCCCAGCACCGTCCAGGTCGTGCCTGTGCGGATCAGCACGCCCAGCTCCTCGGCGGGCCGACGGCGGGTGCGTCGCAGCTCGAGCACGAAGACTCCGGGACGCGCCTCTCTGATCTCGGGAGTGCGCCGGTCGGGCAGCATCACGAGTCCTCCCCGAGGGTCAGCGGTAGACGCTCCACTCCTTCTTCACGATCCGGCGCTCCTCGCCGTCGACCGCGACGATCCACTCGCCGTCCTTCTTGGCCACGACCCGTCCGCGCAGGTACTGCGGCTCCCAGCCGTCGGCCTTGTTGACCCACTTCACGAATCGCGCGAACCGTCCCGGTGCCACGTCGTCTCTGGACATCTCCCGACTCCCCTCGTCGTCACCGGCACGACCATCGACCTCCGTCAGGAGAGCACCTCGCCCAGCGCGAGGAGGACCTCTCCTGTGAGGTCTCGAAGCCGGTACACCGACGGTAGAACGTGCTGCTGGAAGTGGACGAGACCGTTGACTGATCGACGATCGTCTGGCAAAGGGTCAGGAGTCGAACAGCACGTGCGGCCGTCCGGCGTCGACGATCACGCGAGCGCGCACGCCGTAGACGTCCGCGATCAGCGCCGGAGTGAGCACCTCCGCCGGGGTGCCGCCCGCCACCACGCGCCCCTCGCGCAGCACCAGCAGCGCGTCGCAGAAGAGGGCCGCGAGGTTGAGGTCGTGCATCGCCACGACCGTGGTCACCGGCAGCGCCCGCACCAGGGCCAGCAGCTCCAGCTGATGGCGGATGTCGAGGTGGTTGGTCGGCTCGTCCAGCAGCAGCTCGCGCGGCTCCTGCGCGAGCGCCCGAGCGATGTGCGCGCGCTGCCGCTCGCCGCCCGAGAGGGTGTGCCAGAGGTGGTCGGCCTTCGCCTCGAGGCCGACCTGCTCGAGGGCGCGGTCGATCGCGCGCAGGTCCTCGGCCGTGTCTGCGCCCAGGAGGGAGCGGTGCGGGGTGCGCCCGAGCCGGACGACGTCGCGGACGGGGAGGTCCGCCTCCGTCTCGGCCTGCTGCGTCACCGTGGCCACGGCCCGGGCGACCTCGCGGCGGCGGAGCGAGCGGAGCGGCGCGCCGTCGAGGGTGACGACGCCGGCGTCCGGAGCCGCGGTGCCCTGCAGCAGCCGCAGCA
The DNA here is from genome assembly GCF_002931755.1 of Rathayibacter sp. AY2B3. Taxonomy (NCBI): domain Bacteria; kingdom Bacillati; phylum Actinomycetota; class Actinomycetes; order Micrococcales; family Microbacteriaceae; genus Rathayibacter; species Rathayibacter sp. AY2B3. The sequence goes on from NZ_PSUG01000012.1 coordinate 57,875, forward strand.
GCGACGACTTGCCCGAGCCGTTGGGCCCGAGCAGTCCGACGGTCGAGCCGGGAGCGGGGCTGAGCGAGACGCCGTCGACCACCAGGCGGCCGCCCCGGCGCCACGAGACCCGGTCGGCCTCGAGCGTCACGAGCGGCCTCTCCGCCGCAGGAGCAGCAGCATGAACACCGGCACGCCGACGAGTGCCGTGCCGACCCCCACCGGCAGCGGAGTCGGCGCGAACGCCACCCGCGACCCGGCGTCGACCCACACCAGGAACACCGCGCCGAGCAGGATCGTCGCCGGGATCACCCGCGAGTGCCGCTGCCCGAACACGAGTCGCGCGGCGTGCGGCAGCACCAGCCCCACGAAGCCGATCGCGCCGGCGATGCTCACCAGGGTCGCCGTCAGCAGGGCCGTCACCACCAGCAGGAGGAGGCGGGTACGGCCCACGTGCACGCCGAGCGACGCGGCCACGTCCTCCCCGAAGGCGAACGCGTCGAGCGTCCGGGCTGCGGCGAGGCAGACCACGGAGCCGAGCAGCACGACTCCTCCACTCAGCGCCACGTCGTCCCAGCGCATGCCCTCGAGGGAGCCGAGCAGCCAGAACATCACGCCGCGCGTCTCGTCCGAGTCGGCGAGCGCGAACACGATCAGCGAGGTCAGCGCCGAGAACAGCTGCGTGCTCGCCACCCCCGCCAGGATCACGCCCGAGGTGCCGCCCGCCGAGAACCGCGTGAGCAGCAGCACGAAGGCGAAGGCGACGAGCGCGCCGACGAAGGCGCCTCCGGAGAGCCCGACCACTCCTCCGCCGACCCCGAGCACGCCGACGAGCACAGCACCCGTGGACGCTCCGGAGGAGACGCCCAGCACGAACGGGTCGGCGAGCGGATTCCGCAGCAGCGACTGCAGGATCACTCCGCACACGCCGAGCCCCGCCCCGCACGCCGCGGCCACCAGCGCGCGCGGGAGACGCTCCTGCCAGACGATCGCGTCCTCGGCCGCACGCACCGGAACGGAGGCGAGCCCGAGGTGGTTGAGGAGGATGTCGCGGACGTTCACGAGCGAGACGTCGGCCGGGCCGAGCGTCACCGCGACGCCGACCGAGAGCGCCAGCGCGAGCAGCCCGCCGAGGACCAGCGCCGCGGCGACCAGACCCCGCGGCACCCGGCGGACGAGGACCGTGCTCAGAGCGAGGCCCCGTTCTCGTCCCACCAGGCGCGGATCTTCTCGAGGCCGTCGACGAAGCGGATCGACGGGTTCAGCTCGGCGCCGTGCAGCGAGATGAAGCGGCCGTCCTGCACCGCGGGCAGGCTGCTGGTCAGCGGGTCCGAGCGGAGGAACGCGGTCTTGTCGTCGAGCCGGTCGCCGGGGAAGCGGTCGCGCTGCAGGTCGCCGAGGACCAGCACGTCCGGGTCGGCCGCGACGACGCTCTCCCAGCCCACGGCCGCCCAGTCGTCGGTCCGGTCGGCGAAGACGTTGGTCATGCCGGTCGTGGTGCCCAGCATCGAGGCGAAGTTGTAGCCGCCGGCCATGTAGGGCGTCCTGGTGTCCGCGAACCAGAAGGCGACGCTCCGGCCGCCGAAGTCGACTCCCTCCGTGGCGACCGCGGCGCGCGCCTGCAGCTGCGCGACCAGGGCGTCGCCGCGCTCCTGCACGTCGAACACCTCGGCGAGCTCGTGGATCTCCTGGTAGAGGTCGTCGACGGTGAGCGGGACCGTGCGCGTGCCGCTCCCGCCGTTGACGCTCTCTCCGCCGTCGCAGTCGGTGGGAGAGAGGTAGGAGCCGATGCCCGTCTCGGCGAGGCGCTCGCGCGAGGCGACCCCCTCGGGGGCGTAGTGGCGGCCGAAGGAGGCGGTGACGAAGTCGGGGTCGGCGCCGAGCAGCACCTCGTAGGTGGGCGCGTTGTCGGCCAGGCGCGGCACGCTCTCGTTCGCGGAGGCGAGGGTCTCGAGCACCGGGTCGGTCCAGGAGGCGGTGCCGACCATCCGGTCCTCCAGGCCGAGCGAGAGCAGGATCTCGGTCGAGTCCTGATCGAGGGAGACGACCCGCTGCGGAGGGGCGGTGACGGTGGTGCTCGTGCCGCAGTTCTCGACGGTCAGCGGGTAGGAGGTCGTGCCCTCCCCCGCGGCAGCCGTGCTCTCGGGCTCGATCTGCTCCGAGGCGCCGCAGCCGGTGAGGGCGAGCAGGGTCACGGCGGCGAGGGCGAGGGCGGCGGGGCGCCGGCGGTGCGTGGACATGGATCTCCCGTGGTTCGTGGGGCGTCGTTCGTCGGCGGGCAGCACCCCGGTGCGGCGCGGAGCCTCCGGGGTGGCGCGGAGCCCGGGTAAGCATAGCCTTACCTCACCTCGACCCGTCCGGTCGCGCCAGTCGATCCGCGCCACGTGCCCTCGGCCCGACCGCCGACGACTCCGCAGACGTCGCCGTGGGCGCGCGCGTGCACGGCGACGTCCGGGTTCTCGCCGCGCTCGGAGAACCCCGAACGGACGAGTAAGCGGACACCTGTCGCGCACCTCGCCTCCGCAGCCCCCAACCGGGTGGACAGCACCCCGGACACGGTTCCCCTGGGGGCGAGAGAGCGCGATCCTGGACACCGACGATCGCCGGCACCCGCCCCACCGCCCGCCGACCGTCACGGAAGGATCCTGTTGCCCCGCCACTCCGCCCGCACCGCCCCCTCCGGCCGGTCCGCGCTGGTGCGCAAGGCCGACGCCTCCGGCTACCGGCCCGAGATCGAGGGACTGCGCGCCGTCGCGTCCCTCCTGGTCGCGACGTTCCACATCTGGCTGGGCCGCGTCTCCGGAGGCGTCGACGTCTTCTTCGTGGTCGCCGGGTTCCTCACCACCCTCACCCTCCTCGGCCAGATCCGCCGGTTCGGACGCGTCCGTCCGATCGCCTTCCTCCGGAGGCTCGCCTCGCGGCTCTTCCCGGCGGCCGCGGTGGTGCTGGTCGTCGTCGCGGCGCTCGCTCCGCTCCTCCTGCGCCCCTCGCAGCTGCTGCAGACCTTCACCGAGGTGCTCGCCTCGACGTTCTCCGTCGAGAACGTCGCGCTCGCGCGGGCCGGAGTGGACTACCTCGCGCAGGACGACTTCCACTCGCCGGTGCAGAACCTCTGGGCGATGTCGGTGCAGGGGCAGTTCTACCTGATCTGGCTCGCCCTGGTGCTCGTCGCGACCCTCGCCGCCGTGCTGCTGCGGCGCCGCGCGCACCTGCCGCGGTTCCTGCTGGCGCTCGTCGCGGCGCTCACCGTCCTCTCGTTCGCGTTCTCCGTCGTTCTGGTCGGGATCGACCAGCCGACCGCTTACTACAGCACCCTCGCCCGGTCGTGGGAGTTCGGGCTCGGCTCGCTCGCGGCCCTCGTGCTCCCGGGCCTGTCGATCCCGGCGGCCCTGAGGACGGTCGCCGGCTGGCTGGGGCTGATCGGAGTCGTCTCCTGCGGATTCGTGCTCCAGGTCTCGAGCGCGTTCCCGGGCGCCGCGGCACTCTGGCCGACCCTCTCGGCGGTGCTCGTCCTCGTCGCCGGGACCGGCCCCGCCCCGGAGCGCGGAGTCGGCCGGCTGCTGGCCCTGCGCCCGCTCGTGCGGCTGGGCGGCCTGAGCTACGGGCTCTATCTCTGGCACTGGCCGCTCCTGGTCTTCTGGCGTGAGAGCACCGGCGAGGACCCGACCGCGTCGACCGGCGTGGGCATCATCGCGGCGGCGGTCCTCCTCGCCGCCGCTTCGAAGCGCTTCCTCGAGGACCCCCTCCACCGCCGCGCCCCCGCCGAGCACCCGCACCGCCTCCGCGCGCTCGCCCCGGCGGCCCTGCTGGCCGTCGCCGCCCTGGTCGGGGTGACGGGCCTCACCGGCACGAACGCCGCGATCGCCGCCGACCTCACCCGCGCGCACGCACTCCCCGTCTCGACCGAGGGCTGCGTGGGAGCCGCGGCGCTCGCGAACTCCTGCCCGGACTCCTGGACCACGAGCCTGCCCGCCGTCGACGCCTCGGAGGACGGCTCCGTGCTGAACACCGACGAGTGCAGCACCGGCAACTCCGGCACCGAGCTCAAGGAGTGCCGCTTCGGCGATCCGGCCGGCCTCCGCGTGCTGCTCATCGGCAACTCGCACGCGGCGTCCTTCTTCCCGGCGCTGCGCGGCGTGGCGGAGGAGCGCGGCTGGGATCTGCACACCTACTACAAGACGGGCTGCGTCTTCTCGACCGCCGAGCGGCGCGACGACTCCGCCTCCGCCCACCGCTCCTGCGACGTCTGGAACGAGAAGCTGCAGGGGGAGCTCGCGGGCCAGGACCCGTACGCGCTCGTGGTCACGGCCTACTCCGCGAAGAAGTCCGTGTTCGTCGACGCGTCCGGCACCCCCGACGAGCAGGCCGGGATCGACGGGTTCCACGAGTCGTGGGCGCCGCTGATCGCCCGCGGATCCACGGTGGTCGCGATCCGCGACAATCCGGTGCTGCCCTCGCTCGCCCTGCTGGCCTGCGCCGAGAAGCCGGGCTCCGCGGACGACTGCAGCGTGCCTCTCGACGAGGCCTTCGCCGACCGCGAGCTGATGGCCGCGGCGGCCGAGGGCTGGCCCGGTGCGGCCACGGTCGACCTCACCCGCTGGTTCTGCGACGACCGCGGCTGCCCCCTCGTGATCGGCGGAGTGAAGGTGTACCGCGACCTCGGGCACCTCACCGAGTCGTACGCCCGGACCCTGACGCCCTACCTCGGGGAGGCGCTGGACCCGCTGGTCGGCTGAGGGCGCTCGCGCTCTCCTCCGAACGCATGCAAGACTGTTTATACGAACAGGGATCGGAGGAGCCGATGGGCCACTCTCACGGCGTTCCGGCCGGCTCCGCCGCCGCGCGGCACCGGCGTCCGCTCGTGGCCGCATTCGTGCTGACCGCGGCGTTCATGGTCGTCGAGTTCGCGGTCGGAGTCGCGACGGGCTCGCTCGCGCTGCTCTCGGACGCCGCGCACATGGGCACCGACGTGCTGGCGCTCGGAATGTCGATCGCCGCGATCTCGCTCGCCGCCCGCCCCGCCGCGAAGGGCCGCACCTACGGCTCCTACCGCCTCGAAGTGCTGGCCGCCCTCGCGAACGGCCTGCTGCTGTTCGCGGTCGCCGCGTTCGTGATCGTCGAAGCGGTCCGCCGCTTCGCCGAGCCGCCCGCGGTGCCCGGCGGCCCCCTCCTGATCACCGCGGTGGTGGGCCTGGCGGTCAACCTCGTGAGCCTGCGCCTGCTGTCGGCCGGCGCGAAGGAGAGCATCACCCTCCGCGGAGCCTCCCTCGAGGTGCTCGGCGACGCGCTCGGCTCCATCGGCGTGATCGTCGCGGCGATCGTGCTGCTCACCACCGGCTGGGCGTGGGCGGATCCGATCGTCGGCGTGCTGATCGGGCTGCTGATCCTGCCGCGCACCTGGTCGCTGACCCGACAGGCGCTCGGGATCCTGATGGAGTCGGCGCCCGCGCACGTCGACCTCGCCGCGCTCGAGCGCGACGTCTGCGCCGTCCCCGGCGTGCTGGCGCTGCACGACCTGCACGTGTGGACGATCACCTCCGGCATGGAGAGCGCCACCGGCCACGTGGTCGTCGCCCCGGACACCGACTACCGCACCGCGCTCTCGCGGGTGCTCGCCGTCCTCCGCGAGCGCCACGGCATCGACCACGCGACCATCCAGTGCGAGCCCGAGGCCTTCCCGGAGACGACGCACCGCGTCTGAGCGCGGCGCCGCGGTGAGCAGGGCCGCCCGCCCGCGGGCCTGCGCCCCGGCACGCCTGCACCCACCCCGCGCCCACGACTCTCCAGGAGTTGTCGCACTCGGCGTCGAGCGCGACAACTCCTGGCGTCTCGCGGCGCGAGATCTCCTCGTGCGACCGCTCGACGGGCAGGCGCTCCGCCCGCGCTCCGCCACTCTCCAGGAGTTGTCGCACTCGGCATCGAGCGCGACAACTCCTGGCGTCTCGACGAGGGGAGGCCCGCCCGCCCTGAGCACCTTCCGATTGTTGACGTGAACATGTACAGTCGGCCGTCAGGGCGCGTTCACGTGAACACGCCCGCATTTCAATGGCGAAAGAGAGACCGCATCAATGTCGATGTCCTTCAGAAGGGTCGCCGCGCTCGCCACGAGCGCCGCCCTGGCCACAGGCGCCCTGCTGGCGATCCCCGCCGCAGCAGCCCCCGCTCAGGCCGCGGACGCGCTCCGCATCACGCCGAACCCCGCCGCCGCCGGTGAGGCGTTCGAGGGCTGGGGCACCAGCCTCGTCTGGTTCGCGAACGCGACCGGCAACTATCCCGAGGCCCTCCGCGAGGACCTGTACCAGAAGGTCTTCGGCGACAGCGGCCTCGACCTGAACATCGCCCGCTACAACATCGGCGGCGGCAACGCCTCCGACGTGAAGGACTACCTCCGCCCGGGCGGCGCCGTCGAGGGCTGGTGGAAGCCGAACCCGGCCGGCGACGCGGCGACCTACGGCGGCACCTCCACGAAGCTCGCCGACCGCGACGCGCTCCTGGCGAAGTGGAACCCGGACGACCCCGCCTCCTACGACTGGACCGCCGACGAGACGCAGCGCTGGTGGGTGGAGAAGCTCGCGCAGGAGAAGCAGATCTCGCACTGGGAGGCGTTCTCCAACTCCGCCCCGTACTTCATGACCGAGAGCGGCTACGTCTCGGGCGGCTTCGACGCGAAGAGCGAGCAGCTGAAGCCCGCCGCCGAGGAGAAGTTCGCGAAGTACCTCGTGGAGGTCACTGAGCACATGGAGGACGAGTACGGCATCGAGTTCGACACGCTCGACCCCTTCAACGAGCCGAACACGGACTACTGGGGCACGCAGCTCTCCAACGGCGTCCCGACCGGCGGACGCCAGGAGGGCATGCACGTCGGCCCGACGCGCCAGGCGGGTCTGATCCCCGACGTCGTCGCCGCGCTGGACGCCTCGACCACCGACGCCGGACTCGCCGCGATGGACGAGACCAACCCCGACATCTTCGCCACGAACTGGGCCGCCTACTCCGCCGCGATCCGTGCCGAGGTCGACCGGATGAACGTCCACACCTACGGCACCTCGGGCCGCCTCAAGGTCCGCGACCTCGCGAAGCAGGCCGACACCGACCTCTGGATGAGCGAGATCGAAGGCAACTGGGTCAAGGGGTTCGACCCCACCAACATGGAGAACGGCCTCGGCATCGCCGGCCGCATCAACGACGACCTGCGCGAGCTCGAGCCCGAGGCGTGGGTGCTCTGGCAGCCCGTCGAGGACTACTACAACATGCAGCAGCCCGCGCCCAAGGGCGAGAACCTCAACTGGGGCTCCGTCTACATCGACCTGGACTGCAAGCCGTACCAGGAGAACGGGACCGAGGTCTGGAAGTCGGTCCGCCGCGTCGCCGACGCCGGTGGCGACTCCACCAAGGCCCCGGTCTGCGGCGTCGAGACGAACTCGAAGTTCAACACCATCCGGAACTTCACGAAGTTCATCCACGAGGGCGACCACCTGATGCCCTCCACGGACAGCTCCTCCACCGCCGCCGTCCGCGGCGACGGCTCGGGCGCGACCGTCGTGCACGCCAACAGCACCACGGCCGACCAGACCGTCGTGCTCGACCTGTCCCGCTTCGGCACCATCGCCGACACCGCGGCGGTCACCCCCTACGTCACCACGAAGGCCTCCTCGGCCGCCGCTCCCACGAGCAACGCGCTGGTCGCGAAGACCCCGGTGGCCGTCGACCGCATCTCACGCACCGCCACGATCACCGTGCCCGCCAAGTCGGTCACGAGCTTCTCGATCGACGGAGTCTCGGGAGTCGCCGACTCCGCCCCCGCCCTGCGCGACGGCCACCGCTACCAGCTGGTCGGCACTCAGAGCGGCAAGGCGCTGACCGGCAACCCCTCGGGTGCCGCGACCACGCTCACCACGCTCGCCACCGACTCCGCCACGGCCGCCAAGCAGACCTGGACCGTCCGCGAGGTCGCCGCCGGCGACCGCGAGGCCACCCGCCGCGTCGTGCTCGTCAACGGCGACGGACGGGTGCTCGGAGCGACGACCGCCGGCACCGACCTGCGCACGCTGTCCGTCGACACGGCGAAGACGACCGCCGCGACCCGCTGGATCGTCAACACCACCGACGGCGTGAACTTCTCGCTCGTCAACGAGGCGATCGCCCAGTCGCTCGACGTGAACGGCGCCTCCAGCGCCGACGGCGCGTCGGTCGGCGTCTACACCTCCAACGGCGGAGCGAACCAGTCGTGGACCCTCCGCGACCTCGCCCCGGCCACGAGTCAGACCGTCGCGGTCCGCACCACGGCGGGCGTCGCTCCGACCCTGCCCGCGAGCATCACTCCGCAGTACTCCTGGGGAGCCGGCGCACCGCTCGCCGTCACCTGGCAGCGCCCCGCCGACTCGGCGTACGGCTCGACCGGCCGCGTCGAGGTGCCCGGCACCGCGACCGACCTCTACGGCCAGACGATCACCGTCACCGCGCTCGTCGACGTGGGCGGACTGACCGCGACCGATCCCGTGTCGGTCACGGCCGCCGCGGGCGCCTCGGTCACCGGAGTGAAGGCCTCGGCTCCGACCACGGTCCCCGCCCGCGTGGGCGCCTCGGCCAGCACCTTCCCGGTGCCGGTCGTCTGGGACTGGACGCCGCTCACCACCGCCTCCCTCGCCCAGGCCGGGCAGGTGACGGTCTCGGGAACGGCGACCGCCGACGGCGCGTCGCTCCCCGCCACGCTCACGGTGCTCGTCACCACGGGCACGCTCCGCAACTTCAACCCGGACGCCGGCATCGTCGCGACCGCGTCGTCGTCGGAGTCGGGCTACGGACCGGAGCGCACCCGCAACGGCGTCGACGGCGACAAGGGCTGGTCGAACTGGACCAACGGCACCAAGGCCGCGCAGAGCTCGCTGACGTACACCTTCCCCTCGACCCACCAGGTCGAGAAGGTGTCGGTGCAGTTCCTCGCCGACGGCGGCACGAGCTGGGCGCAGACCTACCAGCTGCAGTACCAGGCCGCCGACAGCACGACCTGGACCGCGGTTCCCGGCTACGAGTCGGCCGTGGCCCTCGCGTCGCCGGCCGGCGGAACGGCTCCCACCCTGGTGGCGTCGTTCGCGCCCGTCACGGCCAAGGCCTTCCGCGTCGTGATGAACGCCTACGACAACACGCACCTGATCGTGGCCGAGACCAAGCTCTACGAGTCGGTCGCCTCGGCGGCCGCGGTCACCACCCTGGGCGCCCTGCGCGTCGGCGGAGCCGGCATCGCCGGGTTCGACCCGGCCCGCACCTCCTACGCGGTCACCGTCGAGGGCACCGCGATGCCGGTGATCGGAGCAGTGGCGACCGACTCGGCGGCCACCGTGCGGATCACCCAGCCGACGACGGCGAACGGCGGAGTCGCGACCATCGCGGTCCGCGCCGCCGACGGCTCCGTCACGTCGACCACGACGGTGACGGTGACCCTGAAGGCGCCCGCCGCCCTCGCGATCGCGGTCACGGCGACCACCCGCTGCGTCGCCGGCAAGGTGACGCTCACCGTCGCGGCGAAGAACGGATCCGCCGTGCCGGTCTCGATGACCATCGCGACGCCCTCCGGGTCGAAGCAGGTCACCGGAGTCGCCCCCGGCGCGAGCGGCAGCGCCGCGTTCACCACGCGCGCCGCCTCGGTGGCGGCCGGTCAGGCGACCGTCACCGCGACGGGCACCGTCGACGGCAAGCAGGTCACCTCGGTGGCGACGGGAGCGTACGCGGCCCGCAGCTGCTGACGCCCCCTCCGGCACGGACCGCCTCCGCCCCTCCGGGGACGGGGGCGGTCCGTCGTTCGCCGTGGGAGCGGCACGGCAGGGGCCGGGAGGACAGGGGCCGTCAGGACAGGGGCAGTCAGGACAGGGGCCGTGGGTCGCGGGATCTCGAGACGCCCGCTGCGCGGGCTACTCGATCAGCAAGGACCTGACGCCCTGTGCAAGCCGGACACCCGCCCCCACCCCGGCTGGTCCCGAACCGCACACTCGTGCCGGTCGGGCAGCCGCCGCATCCCTGCCGGTCGGGCAGCCGCGGCACGCGGCGACTCGAGACGCGTCAGTGCCCCGCAGCCGCCCCGTCGCGCTTCCGCAGGCGCGAGACGCCCATCACGACGGCCGCGATGACCAGCCCCAGCACGAGGCCGAAGATCATCGAGACGAAGGTGTCGGCCAGCCAGACGACGACCGGGCCCGCGCCCTCGACCGCATGGGTGACGACGTGCACGAGGTCGTACGGACCGTGCCAGACCGTCTCGGCGAGGTTCGCGACGACGAGGTGCCCGCCGACCCAGAGCATGGCGAGCGTCCCGATGATGCTGATCGCGCGGAACACGACCGGCATCGACGCGACGATCCTCGCTCCGGTGCGCCGCACGCCGCGGGCCGCGTTCTTCATCAGGCGCAGGCCCACGTCGTCGATCTTCACGAGCAGGGCGACCGCGCCGTAGACGAGCACCGTCATCCCGAGCCCGACGACCAGGAGCGCGCCGAGCGTGGGCCAGATCCCGAAGTCGGGATCGAGGCCGTCGAGCGCGATCAGCATGATCTCGGTGCTCAGGATGAGGTCGGTGCGGATGGCGCCGAAGACGAGCTTCTTCTCGTCGCGCGCCTCCGTCTCGTGGCCGCCGTGCGAGACGCCGAACCACTCCAGCACCTTCTCCGCCCCCTCGAAGCAGAGGAAGGCGCCGCCGAGGATCAGCAGGTACGGCAGCACCTGCGGCGCGAACGCCGAGAGCAGCAGCGCCAGCGGGATGATGATGACGAACTTGTTGAACAGGCTCCCCAGCGCGATCCGACCGACCACCGGCAGCTCCCGCGCGGGCGTGAGGCCCTGCACGTACTGCGGGGTGACGGCCGCGTCGTCGATCACGACGCCCGCCGTCTTGGCGCTCGCCTTCAGGGCGGCGGTGAGGATGTCATCGACAACCGCGAGCAGGCCGACCGACATGTGCGTCTCCTTGGAGGTCCGGGGTGAGAGGGCTCACAGTATCGCGCCCGGGCGGCGGCTCCGCGTCGCCGGCCGCGTGCGATCCGCAGGAGGGTGCGCCATCCGCAGGGACGCGTACCCCTTGAGGTGTGCGATCTGCAGGAGTGCGTGCCGTCTGCAGGAGTGCGTGCGATCTGCAGGTGCGATGTGCAGGCCATCCGTCCGAGGGAGCGCTCTCCTCCGGATACGCCGCCGAGAAACGCGAGAATCCCCTGCAGACCGCACCGGCCGACCCTGCAGATCGCACAGGTGCCTGCAGATCGCACAGGTGCCTGCAGATCGCACGTGAGGCGGAGGAGGAAGAGGAAGAGGAAGAGGACTAGGAAGAGGACTAGGAAGAGGACTACGAGCCGGACGAGCGGGAGGACGCCGACGACGCGGACGACGCGGAGGAAGAAGCCGCACCCGACCTGGACGCCCCCGCCCCCGCCCCCGCCCCACCGCTCGGCGCCGGCCCCGTGCTCTCGCGCACGATCAGCCGGGTCGGCACCAGCGACACCCCGGTGCGCTCGCCCGACTCGAGCTCGCGCAGCAGGATGTCGACCGAGCGGCGGCCCGTGTCGCCGAAGAACTGGCGCACCGTCGTCAGCGGCGGCCAGAAGCTCGCCGACTCCTGCATGTCGTCGAAGCCGGCCACGCTCACCTCGCCGGGCACGGCGCGTCCGGCCTCGTGCAGCGCGCGCAGCACGCCGAGCGCCATCTGGTCGTTCGCGGCGAAGATCGCGGTGACCTCGGGATCGGCGGCGAGCCGCTTGCCGAGGCGGTAGCCGGAGTCGGTGGACCAGTCGCCGACCAGCACCTCCGGCACCGGGGCGCCGCGCTCGATCAGGGTCGACTCCCACGCCTCGTGGCGGCGCTCGGCGGAGTAGGAGCGGTCCGGGCCGGCGATGTGGTGCACGGTGCGGTGGCCGAGTCCGAGCAGGTGCTCGACGGCCTGACGGGCGCCCGACATCTGGTCGGTGTCGACCACGGGGTACTTCTCGCCGCCGGCGGAGTCGACGACCACCACGGGCAGCTCCGGAGGCAGGACGATGTCGGCCTCGTCGAGCAGGTGCGCCTCGACGATGATGATGACGCCGTCGACCGCCTCCTCGCTCAACCGGTGGAACGCGACCGAGACCTCGCCCTGGGTGGGGTGGGAGACGGGGATGAGCGTGATCGAGTAGCCCGCGTCGGCGGCCGCGATCGCGATGGCGTCGAGGGTGCGCATGTTGCCGAACGAGGACAGCGTGAACATGATCACGCCGATGCTGTGGAAGCGTCCCGTCCGCAGCGCCCGCGCCGCGCTGTTGGGCCGGTAGCCGAGGGCGCGCATCGCCTCGAGGACCCGCTCGCGGGTCTCGCCGTCGACGTTCTGCTTGCCGTTCGACACCCGCGAGACCGTCTGGCCCGAGACGTTCGCGCGCCGGGCCACGTCGGCCATCGAGACGCCGCGTCGCGGCCGGGTGGACGGGGACGGGCGGTCGGTCTCGAGTGCCATGGGGTTCCCTTTATAGCGCGCCGCCCGTCAGCCGTGGTGCATCGTGCGCCGGATCGTGACGCAGGAACAGTCGCGGGTGGCGACGTGGACATGCTACGGTGACGCTCTGCCATGTTGACGTGAACATGGCGGGCCCGCACTACTCCCGAACGGAATCCCATGACGACGACGTCTCCCCCCGTCCCGCTGAGCGAGGTCGCCCCTCCGGCGTCCCCCCTCGCGGCCCCGAAGTCGCGGGCGAAGAGCGAGTGGAAGGGCCTGGCGTTCGTCGCCCCCTTCCTCGTCGTCTTCCTCCTGGTCTTCATCGCCCCGGTCGTCTACTCGATCTACCTCAGCCTGTTCCGCGAGCAGCTGGTGGGCGGCAACTCCTTCGTCGGCTTCGCCAACTACACGGCGATCTTCACCGACCCGAACTTCTGGGAGGGCTTCGGCCGCGTCCTGCTGTTCCTCGTCGTGCAGGTCCCCGTGATGCTCGTGCTGGCCCTCGTCGCGGCCCTCGCGATCGACAGCGGCCGCCTCCACGGCACCGGCTTCTTCCGCATCGTGGTCTTCCTCCCCTACGCCGTCCCCGCGGTCGTCGCGGTGCTGATGTGGGGCTTCATCTACGGCGACAACTTCGGCCTGGCCGCGAACGTCAACGACCTGCTCGGCTCCGATGTCGTCCAGCCCTTCTCGCGCGACTGGATCCTCGCCTCGATCGGCAACATCGTCACGTGGGAGTTCGTGGGCTACAACATGCTCATCTTCTACTCCGCGCTGAAGACGATCCCCGGCGAGCTCTACGAGGCGGCCGAGATCGACGGCGCCGGCCCGATGCGCGTCATCCGCTCGATCAAGCTGCCCGCCCTGCGCGGCGCGATCGTCATCGCCACGATCTTCTCGATCATCGGCAGCTTCCAGCTGTTCAACGAGCCGAACATCCTCCGGACGCTGGCGCCGAACATCATCACCACCTACTTCACCCCGAACATGTACGCCTACAACCTGTCCTTCGCCGGTCAGCAGTACAACGCGTCGGCCACGGTCGCCATCGTCATGGGCGTGATCACCGCGGTGATCGCCTACGTCGTGCAGCTCCGCGGCGCGCGGAAGGAGAACTGATGGCCCTCGCGACCGCTCCCCGGACGCCCTCCCGCGCCCCGAAGCGCCCGGCCGCCCGCCGCGGCTCCTCGGTGCAGCCCAAGAAGTCGATCGCCTTCACCCTGCTGATGTCGGTCTTCATCCTCTACAGCCTCGTGCCGCTGGCCTGGCTGGTCATCAACGCGACGAAGACGCAGGCCGGCCTGCTCTCGAGCTTCGGCCTCTGGTTCGACGGCGACTTCGTCTTCTTCCAGAACATCGCCGACACCCTCAGCTACCGCGACGGGATCTTCCTCCGCTGGCTCGGCAACACCCTGCTCTACGTCGTCGTCGGCGCCGGAGGAGCGACGCTCCTGGCCACGCTCGCCGGCTACGGCCTCGCGAAGTTCCGCTTCACGGGCCGCAAGGCGGTCTTCGCCGTGGTGCTCGGAGCGATCGCGGTCCCCGGCACGGCCCTCGCCGTCCCGACGTTCCTCATGTTCAGCCAGCTCGGCCTGACCAACACCCCGTGGGCGATCATCATCCCCTCGCTGATCAGCCCGTTCGGCCTCTACCTCGTCTGGGTCTACGCGGTGGAGTCGGTGCCCACCGAGCTGCTCGAAGCGGCGCGGATGGACGGGGCGGGCGAGTTCCGCACCTTCTTCACCATCTCCATCCGACTCCTCGCCCCCGGCATCGTGACTGTGCTGCTGTTCTCGGTCGTCGCGACCTGGAACAACTACTTCCTCCCGCTGATCATGCTGAGCGACCCCACCTGGTACCCGCTCACCGTCGGCCTCAACCAGTGGAACGCGCAGGCCACCGGCGTCAGCGCGCAGCCGATCTACAACCTCGTGATCACGGGCTCGCTGCTCACGATCATCCCCATCGTCGTCGCCTTCCTCGGACTCCAGCGCTTCTGGCAGTCCGGTCTGAGCGCCGGCAGCGTCAAGGGCTGAGCCCTCCCCTACCCATCCCCCGGCCGGAGCGTCCTGCCCCGTCCACAGCACCCGCAGCACGAAGAAGTGAAGGGAAACACCACCATGAAGATCGCCCGTTCCGCCCTCCGGCGGACCCTGACGGTCGCGGCCGTCGCGGCCCTGGCCGCCGGCTCCCTCGCGGCCTGCTCGTCCACCTCCGGTGGCGGCACGACCACGAGCGCCGGCTCCGCCGCCGACCTCGACTCGGCCCTCGAGGCCGGTGGCAAGATCACGTACTGGAGCTGGACCCCCAGCGCCGAGGCGCAGGTCGCCGCGTTCGAGAAGGCCTACCCGAAGGTCGACGTCGAGCTCGTCAACGCCGGCACCAACAAGGACGAGTACACCAAGCTCGAGAACGCGATCAAGGCCGGCTCGGGCGCCCCCGACGTCGTCCAGATCGAGTACTACGCCATGCCGCAGTTCGCGCTGTCGGACTCGCTCCTCGACCTGTCGCAGTACGGCATGGGCGACCTCGAGGACAAGTACTCCGCCTCCACCTGGGGCAGCGTCAACATCGACGGCAAGCTCGTCGGCCTCCCGCAGGACTCGGGCCCCATGGCGCTGTTCTACAACAAGACGGTCTTCGACCAGTACGGCATCGCCGTCCCCGCCACCTGGGACGAGTACGTGGCCGCGGCCGAGAAGCTGCACACCGCCGACCCGTCGAAGTACATCACCGCCGACACCGGCGACGCCGGCTTCGCGACCAGCATGATCTGGCAGGCGGGCGGCGAGCCGTTCACCACCGACGGCACGGACGTCACGATCGACCTCGCCGACGAGGGCACCGCGAAGTGGACCGGCGTCTGGAACCAGCTCGTCGAGAAGAAGCTGCTCTCGGACACCCCCGCCTGGGGCGACGAGTGGTACAAGGGCCTCGCCGATGGCTCCATCGCCTCGCTGGTGACCGGCGCCTGGATGCCCGGCGTGCTCGAGTCCAGCGTCCCCGACGCCTCCGGCGACTGGGCCGTCGCGCCGATCCCGACCTACGACGGCACCGCCGTCAGCGCCGAGAACGGCGGTGGCGGCCAGTCCGTCACCAAGCAGAGCGAGAACCCGGCGCTGGCCGCCGCGTTCCTGCGCTGGCTGAACAGCGACCAGGCCTCGGTCGACGTCTTCCTGCAGAGCGGCGGATTCCCGTCGACCACGGCCGACCTCGACAGCTCGGACTTCACCGGTCAGGAGTCGGAGTACTTCGGCGGCCAGAAGATCAACGAGGTGCTGACCCAGGCCTCGAAGGACGTCCGCTCCGGCTGGTCGTACCTGCCCTACCAGGTCTACGCGAACAGCGTCTTCGGCGACACCGTCGGCCAGGCGTACGCCAACGGCACCAGCCTCGACCAGGGCCTCGCCGACTGGCAGAGCAAGCTCGTCCAGTACGGCAACGCGCAGGGCTTCACCGTCTCGGAGTAGCACCACTGCTCGACGCGGGGCCGGCCGGATCGCTCCGGTCGGCCCCGCGTCGTTCTCACGCTCGGACACACCGGGCACCGATCCTGAGGGGGATCCAGATGACCACCGCTCCCGAGAGCCGCTTCGCCATCGGCGCCGCCGACTTCGAGCTCGACGGCCGCCCGCACCGCATCCTGTCGGGGGCGCTGCACTACTTCCGCATCCACCCGGACCTCTGGGCCGACCGGATCCGCAAGGCCCGCCTGATGGGCCTGAACACCATCGAGACCTACGTCGCCTGGAACGCGCACGAGCCGCGCCGCGGCGAGTGGCGCGAGGACGCCGGGCTCGACCTGGGCCGCTTCCTCGACCTGATCGCCGCCGAGGGCATGCACGCGATCGTGCGCCCCGGCCCCTACATCTGCGCGGAGTGGGACAACGGCGCCCTCCCCGCCTGGCTCTTCCGCGACCCCGAGGTGGGCGTGCGCCGCTCCGAGCCGAACTATCTCGCGGCGGTCAGCGACTACCTGCGGCGCGTCTACGCGATCGTCGAGCCGCGCCAGATCGACGCCGGCGGGCCCGTGGTCCTCGTGCAGATCGAGAACGAGTACGGCGCGTACGGCTCCGACAAGGAGTACCTCGCCGAGCTCGTCCGGGTGACGCGCGACTCCGGCATCACGGTGCCGCTCACCACCATCGACCAGCCGACGCCGCAGATGCTCGCCGACGGCAGCCTCCCGGGCCTGCACCTCACCGGCTCGTTCGGCTCGCGGACCACGGAGCGCCTCGCGACGCTGCGCGAGTTCCAGCCCACCGGTCCGCTGATGTGCATGGAGTTCTGGTGCGGCTGGTTCGACGACTGGGGCACCCAGCACCACACCACCGACGCCGACGCCTCCGCCCAGGAGCTCGACACCCTGCTCGCGGCCGGCGGCTCCGTCAACATCTACATGTTCCACGGAGGCACCAACTTCGGCCTGACCAGCGGAGCGAACGACAAGGGCCGCTACGCCGCGATCACGACGAGCTACGACTACGACGCCCCGCTCGACGAGGGCGGCGACCCGACCGCGAAGTTCTGGGCGTTCCGCGACGTCATCGCGCGCTACGCGCCGGTGCCGGAGGAGGTGCCCGCGGTGCGCCCGCCGGCCCCGGCCCTCACGGCTCCGCTCGTCTCCGGCCCGGCCCTGCTCGGCCTCGGCCAGGCGTTCGGACCGGCCGCGCACCTCGACGCGATGGCCTCCTTCGACGACCTCGGCCACGACGACGGCTTCGTGCTCTTCACGACGACGCTCGACGGCTCCTCCGCTCCGGCCCGCCTCGTGGTGGGCGAGGAGGTGCGCGACCGCGCCTGGGTGCTGCTGGACGGCGTCCCGGTGGGCGTGCTGGCGCGCGACCACCACGAGCGGGCGCTGACGCTGCCGAGCGGACGCGGCGAGCTCGCGATCCTGGTCGAGAACCAGGGGCGGGTGAACTACGGCACGCGGATCGGCGAGCACAAGGGCCTGATCGGAGGGGTGCGGCTGGACGGCGCCGAGCTGATCGGCTGGGCCGCCCGCGCCCTCGCTCTGGAGTGCCTGCACGACCTCGCCGTCGCGGCGCCGGCGTTCTCGGCCGGGCCGCAGCTCGCCTCCGGCTCGTTCGACCTCGACGAGCAGGCCGACCTGTACGTGGACACGCTGCACTGGGGCAAGGGCCTGGTCTGGGTGAACGGCTTCCTCCTCGGTCGCTACTGGCGCCGTGGACCGCAGCGCACGCTGATCGTCCCCGCGCCGGTCACCCGCGCCGGCCGCAACCGCGTCGTGGTGCTGGAGCTGGAGGGCATCGCCGAGCCGGAGATCCGCCTTCTCGCGGGGGCCGAGCTCGGGCATACGGAGATCTGACCTGCACAGCGGAGGCCAGGAGGGCCGGGGGACGCCGTGGGGCGTCGATCCGGGCTCCCGGCCTTCGTCGTGCAGGCGCCGCGGTGCCGCCTCCAGGATGCGGGGCTCTGCTAGCCTCAGGCGCCCCGGTGCGGCGCCGGCGGGCGAAGGGGGAGACACGATGTCCAAGGCACTGCTGCGCACGACTCTGATCGGAGGCGCGCTGCTGCTCGCCCTCTCGGGCTGCGCGGGGACCGCGACGAGCGGATCGACACTCCGGCCGTTCACTCCGACGCTCCCCTCGTCGTCGGCCGCCCCGTCCGCCACCGCGACGGCCGCCGCCCCTGCCGCCGACACCGCTCAGAAGACCAGCGAGCAGGTGGCCGCCGTGCTGACCGGCGTGCAGTTCGTGCCCGGCGAGTACGCGAGCATCCAGGAGATGCTCGACTCGATCTACCCCGGGCTCACCGCGACGGACGCGAGCTGCCTCTCGCCCTTCGGCCTGGGCTGGGACACCGCGCAGCCCGCCGCCGGACTCTCGTACGGCACCAGCGCCGACCGCTCCATGACCGCCGTCGTGTCGAGCACCGGCACCGCCGACGCGGCCGCCTCGCTCCTCGCGAGCGCCACCGACGCGACCACGCGCTGCGCCTCCGGCTCGGCGCTCTTCGCCATGCAGGGCGTGCCGGTCGAGACGACCGTCGAGCGCACCGAGCAGACCCTGACCGGCGCCGACGAGACGCTCGGCTGGAAGGTGTCCGGAGCCGTGGGCGGCAAGCCGTTCTCGCTCGTGGGCATCACCGCGCGCGTCGGCGGCGACGCGGTCGCGCTCGTGGGCTGGGACCCGACGACGAACACCTCGTACGTCCCGCGCGCGACGCAGCTCGTCGTCGACGGCCTGTAGGGCGCAGGGCACGTCCCCTCCTTCGCGAGAGTCCAGGAGTCGTCGTCTTCGACGCCGAGTGCGACGACTTCTGCACAGTGGGCGGTCGGGCGGGTGCCGGGAACGTCGCCGGGCGCCGGGCGTCCGAGCGGGCGTCAGGCCAGCCAGGAGAGGGTGCCGCCGTGGGCGGCCGCGCTCGCGAGCGGGACGCCGTCGGCGGCGAGGAGGAACGGGGTCGGCTCGGGAGCGACGCGGGCCCGCCGGGCGGCGACGAGGTGCGGGAGCAGCGCCTCCGCCTCGAGCGTCACCAGGCTCGCGTCGCGCGCGGCGACCGTCGCCAGCACGCTCTCGCGCGCGGCCCACGGGAGGTAGACCAGGGTCCCGAGGGAGACGACGACCGTCCGCAGACCGCGCGGTACCGCGTCGAGCAGGGCGGGCAGGTCGGCGGCCGCATCGCCCGCGACGATCGTCGGCGGGCCGTCCTGCAGAGTCTCCACGGCCGAGCGGAGACGCGCGGTCCGCTCCGGGCGGTCGGGCGGGAGAAGCGCCTCCAGCCAGGCCACGTCCTCGGGCGTGCGGATGTCGAGCGGCGCCAGGTCGAGCCCCCGGCGCCACGCGACGACCGGAAGCCGCGCCGGCGCCGCGCCTCCGCTCACCGCGCACCGCAGCAGAGGCGCGCCCGCCCCGAGCCGCGTCTCGCCGTCGCTCGCCGTGAAGGCGTAGGAGTACCGATCCGGCGCCAGGCAGATCCCCGCGGAAGCGCCGATCTCGACGAGCGCCACCGGCTCCCCGGGCTCCGTGATCCGCTCCAGCGCCGCCACCAGGGGCGCGCATCGCAGCGCCTCGTTGGTCTGCGTCCTCCGCTCGGCCGCGATCGGCGCCACCCGCACCCACTCGCTCCGGAGCCACACGGCGAACCCGGCGCCGTCCACGTCGGGCACGCCGAGCAGCCGCGCGACCGAGAAGAGCAGGGACGGCTGCCGGTGCTGCGCGGGAAGCTGGTCGATCAGGGCGAGGAGGCGCGCGTCGTCCGCGACGGCGAGCGCCCACTCCACCTGCCGCTCGGAGGTCTGCGCGAGCTCGACGGCGGCGCGGTGGAAGCGGTCGGCGGAGGAGGGCATGCCTCCATCCTGAGGGAGCGGTGTCACGGTGCCTGCAGGCGGGTGGAGGGTCTGCGCGGTGGGCGACGATCCCCCGCCCCTGTTCACAACTCAGGAAGAACGTCCGAACGGCGGCCGGTCTCCGCGGATCGGGAGGCGCACGGACGAATCCTTCCTGCGTTCTGAACACGATCCGGGCTCGGGTCCCGCGTCGGAGACCCTCCCCCGCCGCCCGGAGATGTCTGTGGCCGCCCGCCCTCGGGGAGCGGCTGGCATCCGAAGGCGGAGCCGCTGCTCTGGCAGCCGGGCCGCCAGGAGCGGAAGGTCCCCGAGAACGGCGCCGTCGACATCCGCTGCCGACGCGACCTCATGCCCGCCGCCCTCGACCCGCAGAAGCGCACCCGCCCGCTCCGCCCGCTCCGCCCGCCGCCCCGCCGAGACACCCTTAGCCCGCTCGACACACCGCCGCGCCGGCAGCGTCCCGCACACGAGCGCGGTGTCTCGACGCAGCCGCACCGCCGCCGGAGGCATCCCGTGACTGAGCCCCGGAGTCGCCCGGCTGGGAGTCCGCCCGGCGGCCGGCGCCACCGCTTCGCATTACGGATAACGGCACGTGCCCTCCGAACGAGGGGCGTACTTTCGGAGAACAGCCGGAGGGACGGCACGACCGTCCGACTCCACCGCCTGCAGAGCAGGCGTCGGCGGGGTCGGCGCGACGGTACCCGGGATCGGCATCCCGGAGCCCGGCACCCCGGATCGACACTCCGGACACTCGACTCGGTGGCACCGCACACCCCGGGTCCTGCTCCCCACGAACACCCCCCACCCTCTCGCACTCCCCCTCCCGGCGGCACTCGTCGGGGCACTCCACCGTCGCGGCCGGCACCCGCGACACAGCACAGAACGGCGGCACGCACCATGGGCGCTCTCCTCTATGGCACTCCCCCCACCTCGCACGAGATCGACGACCGTGCGCTCGCGCACCTGCAGATCGTCATGATCAACAAGTTCCGCCGCGACGAGGCGTTCGCTTTCCAGCTCGACGCCTCGAGCGCGCACGGCACCGGACGCCAGACGCTCTGGCTGCACCCGACCATCCCCCTCCAGTTCTCGTTCCACGGCAGCCGCATGCCGGCGATCAACGCCACCTGGGTGCGCGCACTGATGGAGGAGGCCAACAGCGGCCGGGGCCTGCGGATCGTCACCGAGCCGGCGCAGCAGCCCGAGTCCTCCGGGCTCACGCACGCTGCCTGAGCGCGCCGTGTCCAGGCGCGACGACGACGAGCCGATGGAGGTCACCGACTTCGTCGAGCTCGCCGGTGCAGTGCACAACGATGCCGGCTTCGAGTGCTCCTCCACTGTCGACGGGGTGTCGGGCGCGCTCTGCGTGCTGCCCGACTCCCTGGTGCTGCGGAGCGCCGGCACCGGCGACTCGACCCGCGTCGGCACCCGCGACATCCGCTCCTGGCGGGCCACGTCGGCCGGCGCCACCTTCTCGCTCGCCGTGGAAGCCGGAGCGCGGCACACCGTGGTGCTGCTCACGCAGTTCCAGGCGGCGACCGTCCAGGCCATGACCCGCGCCGCCGGACCCGCGACTGGCTTATCCGCTTAACGAATTCCCCGTTCGGGGCACGCGGTGGAGGGCGCCTCCCGTGCGACCCTGATCGGGATGGACGAGAAGGACGAGGTCATGCGCTCCGACATCGGCGGGCGTGACATCGAGCAGGCGCGGGCCCTCTTCGAGCAGTCGTACAACGGGCACCGCTTCGTCGTCGAGCCCGGCGAGGACTTCTCGTACCGCTACACCTCCGTCGGCGACGGCGACGTGACGCTCCGCGGCAGCCAGTTCGCCGGCTCCGTGCAGGGCTCGATCCAGACCGAGGGCGAGTACGTCGTCTCGTGGCTGACCGCCGGCGCGGGCGTCACCGATCTCGACGGCGACGCGGTGACCCTCGGATTCGGGCAGCCGGCGATCTTCGTCAACGACCGCCCCAGCCGGTTCGAGTTCCACGACTACCGCCAGAACCTCATCCACTTCGACGGCGCGTACCTCGAGGGCATCGCGGAGGAGGTCGAGGGCACCCGCGGCCCCCTCCTCTTCGACACCACGTCACGGCCCGAGGGCGCGGCGCTGCGACGCTGGTCGGCGACCGTCGCGACGGTCGCCCGGGTGATCTACGACGCCGACAGCTCGCCGCTGCTGCGCCGAGAGGCCGACCGCGCGGTCGCCGTCGCCCTGCTCGAGACCTTCCCGCACGCGACGCTCGACACGCCCGGCGACCTCGGAGTGCCCCGATCAGGACGCCTCCGCCAGGCGGTCGAGTACATGTACGCGCACGCTCACGAGCCGTTGCGGACCGAGCAGATCGCCGACGCGGCGGGCATCGGCCTGCGGACGCTGCAGACCGAGTTCCGGCGCGAGTTCGGCTTCACCGCGGTCGACTACCTGCGGCGGATCCGGCTGGACGGCGTGCAGAGGGAGTTGCGGGCGGGCGAGTCCGGAGTCGTCAGCGTCAGCGAGGTCGCACGGCGCTGGGGCTTCGCGCACCTTGGCCGGTTCTCGGCCTCGTACGCCCACCGCTTCGGTGAGCGCCCCAGCACCACGCTCGACACCTGAGACCTCAGAGGTAGTCGGTCCCGCCGTCGTCCTCCCTGTCGTCGCCTTCGCCGCGCGGCTGCACGGTCGGCCGCGCGGGCTGGAGCCGGCGGGTCTTCTCGCGCATCGACTCCACCGCCTCCGGGTCGTCGAGGTCGACGCCGCGGTCGAGCGCCGGGCTGGTGAAGAGCTGGCTGGCCGGTCCGACCAGGAGACGGGTCTCGCCGCGCATCCCCTCGTCCGAGAGCGACGGCACCACGACCAGGTCCGACTTCCCCACGTTCGCCAGCGCCTGCGCGTACTCGACGACCGCCGAGCACACCTCGTCGCCCAGCAGCACGAATCCGCTCGCGTAGTACAGCTTCTGCATCTCGCCCTCCCCTGGATCCCGGACCGCCCCTCCGGTCGGCCCGTCCCCCGACGCTAGGACGGCGCCGACCGGGCGCCCCACCCCTTGACGGGGGTGGGGCGGAGGGGTCAGAGTCAGCGCTGAGCGGGCAGTCGCAGCGCGGTCGCGAGCGCCTCGACGACGCGGGTCGCGCGCACGTCGCCGACCCCCTCCATCCGGTTGGTGAGGAACGCGAAGCCGACTCCCGCGTCCGGGTCGGCGAAGGCGACCCGTCCGCCCGCGCCGTCGTGCCCGAAGCCGCTTGGAGTGAGGTACCGGCGGGCCTCGGTGCCGAGCTGGAAGCCGCAGCTCCAGGCCGGCAACGGGCCCGGCACCGGCCACACCGGCGGGCCGCTGCTGAGCGGAGCGGTGGCCCGCTCGATCGTCGCGTCCTCGAGCAGCCGCACGCCCTCGGTCTCGGTGAACGCCGCCGACCAGATCGCGGCGAGCGCGCGGGCCGAGCCGATGCCGCCCGCTCC
>NZ_PSUG01000013.1:0-77816 GCF_002931755.1 Rathayibacter sp. AY2B3
GGCGGGGGCGTTCCGGCGGGGACGGACGGAGCGGGCTCGCCCCGCGGCGGCGCCCGCCCCTAGGCTCGACGGCGTGACCGCCTCCGTCCCCGCCCCTCAGTCCCGCCCCCGCGACGTGGTCGGCATCGTCGGCCTCGTCCTCGCGATCGTCCTCGTCCTCGCGCAGATCGGGCGGACCGCGCTCACCACGGCCATCCCGGTCCTCGCGTTCCAGGGCGGATTCGACACCACGCAGATCGGGGCGCTCTTCGCCGCCCTCGGGGTCACGATGCTCGTGCTCGCGACGGCGACCGCGATCGTCGGCGTCATCGGCGTCGCTCGGAAGGACCGCGCCCGGCTGCTCTCGGCCGTCACGCTCGGCGTCGGAGCGAGCGTCGCGATCGTCGAGCTGGGCGCGCTCGTCGTCCCGCCCCTGGTCGGCCTCTCGCTCCAGTACTGACGAGGCTCGCTGAAGCGGATCCGTCCCTCCGCCCTCGCAGGATCCGCACGGCGCCGCGCCCGTTCCTCGGGGTCTCCCGCGCCGCGGCGGCTCCCCCTGCGATGCGCCAGGATGGGGGCATGACGACACGCGTGGACGGCCTCTTCGTCTACCCGGTGAAGGGCCTGACCCCGCAGCCGATCCCCCGCGTCGAGCTCACCGCCGGCCGCGGCGTCCCCTTCGACCGCACGATCGCGCTCGCCCGCCCCGGCGGCGCCTACCGGCCCGGCCTGCGGCACGGCATCTCCAAGCGCGAGTACTTCGTGCTCGTCGCCGAGGCCCGCCTCGCCGGGCTGACCACGCACCTCGACCCCGGCAGCGGAGTGCTCACCGTCGACGTCCGCGGCCACCGGGTCCTCTCCGCCGACCTCGGCACGGAGGACGGACGGGCCGCGCTGCGCTCCTTCGCCGCGCGCGTGCTCGACCTGCCGCCCGGCGTCGAGCCGGTGATCGCGCAGGACGAGGGGCGCCGCTACACCGACACCGCGCACAACTCCGACGTCGAGATGGAGTACGTCTCCCTGATCAACCTGGCGAGCGTCCGCGACCTCGCCGAGCGCTGCGGCCGGAGCGTCGATCCGCTGCGGTTCCGCGGGAACATCCACCTCGAGGGGCTGCCCGCGTGGAGTGAGCTCGAGCTGCTCGGGCGCGAGCTCACCGCGGGCGGGCTGCGGCTGCGGATCACGAAGGCCACCGAGCGGTGCGCCGCGACCGAGGTCGAGCCGGGCACCGGTCGGCGCGACCTGCCGGTCCCCCGGCTGCTGCACGAGACCTACGGCCACGAGCTCCTCGGCGTCTACGCGGAGGTCCTCGACGGCGGCACGCTCGGCGTGGGCGACGAGCTGGTGCTCCGTGGCTGAGCTGCTGCTCGTGGTGGCCGAGCGCGAGGCGCTCACCCCGGCCGTCACCCGCTTCGTGCTGCGGAGCGAGGACGGCGCCCCGCTGCCCGGCTACTCGGCCGGCGCGCACCTCACGCTCACCACCCCCTCCGGCGAGCGCCGCAGCTACAGCCTCGTCGAGCCGGGATCCCCGGAGCCGTCGCACTACGCGATCGCGGTGCGCCGGGAGCCCGAGGGGCGGGGCGGATCGCGGAGCCTCCACGACGACGTCCGCGTCGGCGACGTCCTCGCCTCCGCGCCTCCCGCGAACACCTTCGCCCTCGAGCCCGCCGCCCGGTACCTCCTGATCGCGGGCGGGATCGGGGTCACTCCGATCCGCGCGATGGCCGCCGAGCTCCGGGCGCAGGGATCGGCCGTGCAGGTCGTGTACCTCAGCCGCACCCCCGAGGACACCGCGTGGCTCGACGAGTTCTCCGCCGACGGCTCCCTCCTGCACCACAGTGCGATCCACGGCCGGCTCGACCTCTGGCCGCTCGTCGCCGCGCCCGACGACGACGCCCGGATCTACTGCTGCGGTCCGTCCGCGCTGATCGACGAGGTCCTCGCCCTCACGATGCACTGGCGCCCGAGCCGGATCCACGTCGAGGACTTCGCGGGCGTCGACGCCGTCGGCGACCGGGCCGTCCCCTTCGCCGCCGTGTGGGAGCCGACGGGAGCCGCCGTCGAGGTCGCGGCCGACCGCTCGCTCCTCACCGCGCTCCGCTCCTCCGGGATCGACGTCGACTCCTCCTGCGAGTCGGGCACCTGCGGCACCTGCCGCCTCCGCCTGGTCGGCGGCACGGCGGAGCACCGCGACCTGGTGCTGACCCCGGAGGAGCACGAGCGCTGGATCATGCCGTGCGTCTCGCGCTCGGCCGGCGGCGCGCTGGTCGTCGCCCCGGAGTGACGGGGTCGGTCCCCTGTCCGCGCGCCGGCCGACACTCGTCGGCCGTCGTGTGACGCCGCATGACGCGCACGCGGCGCCCGGCTCGTCGCGAGCCTAGGCTCCCGGACGGGGGACACCGACCGTCACGACCGAAGGACTTCCGATGACCAGCACCTCCGTCCGCACGCAGCTCGACGAGTTCACCGTCGGCTTCGACGACACGGTCGGCCCCGAGCTCGCCGCCGTCTTCTCCGGCGAGCGCGACGACCTCGTCGCCGCCGGCGCTCCGAGCGGAGCCGTCACCGCCGGCGCCGCGCTCCCCGCCGCCTCCGTCGTGACCGTCGACGGCGACACCGTCGACCTCGCGGACGTCCTCGGCGCGGGCCCGGCCGTCCTCGTCTTCTACCGCGGCGCCTGGTGCCCGTACTGCAACATCACGCTCAAGCACTACAACGAGACCCTCGCCCCCGAGCTCGCCTCGCGCGGGGTCGCTCTCGTCGCGGTCAGCCCGCAGACCCCCGACGGGTCGCGCGCGGCCGTCGCGAACGGCGACCTGGGCTTCACCGTCGTCTCCGACCCCGGCAACGCGCTGGCGAGCGCTCTCGGCATCGTCACCGCCCCCAGCGGCGAGGCGCAGGAGGCGCACACCGCGCTCGGCTTCGCCGTGAAGGACAGCAACGCCGACGACACCCCGGCCGTCCCGTACCCGACCGTCCTGGTCGTCGACGCCGACCGGATCGTCCGCACGGCCGACGTGCACGTCGACTACACGACGCGCACCGAGACCGAGGACGTGCTCGCCGCCGTCGACGCGCTCTGACGCCTCCGCTGGCACCCTGAGCACGCGCGGCGGTCGAGCGCACCCCCTCGCCCGCCGCGCCGCCTCTCCCTAGGCTCGACCCGTGACAGCGGAGACGGACGTGCTCGTGGTCGGCGGCGGTCCGGTCGGACTCCTGCTCGGCGCGCTCCTGGCGCAGGCCGGGGCGGGTGTGCAGGTGTGGGAGCGGCGCTCCTCGGTCCCGCGCGGCTCGCGGGCGATCGGCATCCACCCGCCGTCGCTCGACGTGTTCGCCGCGGTCGGCGCCGATGCTCCCGTGCTGGCCGAGGCCACGCGCGTCCGCGAGGGCGTCGCGCGCAGCCGGGGCCGCACCCTCGGCACGCTCTCGTTCGCGCGCGCGTCCGCGACGCACCCCTACGTCGTCACCCTCGATCAGCACCGCACCGAGGCGATCCTCCGCCAGCGCCTCGAGGCACTGGCCCCGGAGGCGCTGCGCCCCGGGATCGCGCTGACCGGCCTGCTCCGCCGCGGCTCCGGCGTCGAGGCGACCGGCACCGGACCGGGCGGTGAGCCCGTCTCGGTCCGCGCCGCCTTCGTCGTCGGAGCCGACGGCGCCCGGAGCACCGTCCGCGACCTGCTCGGGATCCGCACCACCGGCCGCGACTACCCGGACCGCTATGTGATGGGCGACTTCGCCGACCCCGAGCCCGGCGGCCTCACCGGCACCGCGCTCGTCGACGTCGGCCCGGCGGGAGTCGTGGAGTCCTTCCCGCTGCCGGGCGGACGGCGCCGCTACGTCGCGCTGAGCGGGCCCGACCGCTCCCTCGGCGCCCCCGCCTGGCGACCCGAGGAGGCCCCCGACCAGGAGGCCGCGCGCGCCCTGGCCGCCGCGGTCCGCGATCGGACGGGCGCCGACGCCGACCCGGAGACCTGCACGATGCTCAGCGGCTTCCAGGTGCGGCGCCGCGAGGCCGAGCGGATGGGGGTCGGCCGCGTCGTCCTCATCGGCGACGCCGCGCACGAGATCAGTCCGATCGGCGGGCAGGGCATGAACCTCGGCTGGCTCGACGCCGCCGAGCTCGCTCCGCTCCTGGCCGGTGCCGTGCGCCGCGGCGAGGCCGGCCCCTGGCCCGGCTTCGCCCGGCGGCGCACCACCGCGGCCCGGCGCGCGGCGCGGCAGGCGGAGGCGAACATGGCGCTCGGACGACCGCTCGGCACGCTCGCGCACCGCGGCCGCGAGGCGTTCCTGCGCACCGCCCTCACCCTGCCGACCTCGGACCTGCTCGCCCGCGTCTACGCAATGCGCTGGTCCTGAGGTCGCGGGCGGCCGGTCAGCCGACCAGCCGCGCGCCCGCCAGCCCGAGCTCGACCACCAGCACGAGCGACGCCGCGATCACGAGCCGGAACAGGGTGCGCGTCGGCGGGCCGCTCAGCACCAGGCGGACGCCCGCGGCGGCGAGCACGACCACCGCGAGGGTCCCGATCACCGCGAGCACCACGCCCGTCCCGCGCACCGGCTGGTCGCCGACGAGCTGTCCGACGAGCACGAGCAGCGCGGCTACCACCAGCGATCCGAAGGCGACGACTCCGGAGAGCCGCAGGCCGAGGCGGTGGGGGAAGCCGCGGACCCCGGTGGCCTCGTCGTCGACCAGATCGGGGAGCACGTTCGTGCAGTGGATGGCGACGCCGAACACGGCCCCGGTCGCGATCGCCCACCAGGCGGGGAGCCGGCCGTCGCCCGCCGCCACCGCCACCACCGGCAGCAGCCCGAAGGCGACCACGAACGGAGCGACCGACCAGACCGTGCGCTTGAGCCCCGCGTCGTAGGCCCAGCCCGCGGCGACCAGCATCAGATGCGCGACCGCGGCGACCGGTCCGAGCAGCAGCGAGAGCACCACGGCGGCCGCGGCCGTGCCCAGTGCGGCCGCGCGGACGGCGCCTACGCCGATCAGCCCCTGCGCGACCGGCTTGTCGGTGCGCCCCACCGCGCGGTCGCGGTCGGCGTCGATCCAGTCGTTCGCGAGCCCGATCGAGAGCTGCCCGAGGAGCACGGCGAGCGCCACCAGCACGACCTGCCCGAGCGGATGCCCGGACGCCGCCGCGATCACGGTCGCCAGCACGGTGACCGTCACGGTCGGCCCGGGGTGCGACGAGGCCAGCAGGAGTCGCACCCGGGACGTCATCCCGCCAGCCTACGGTCGCCGGCGCGCATCCGCCCGCGACGGGAATGGCCCGGGATGGGGCAGGGTTGCACCACCCGGCATCCCGATTCAGGAAGAAGGCCTCGTGGACCTCGTGCACTGGCTGTTCGACGCGCAGATCGTCATCGGCGAGCAGACCGTCCTCTGGCGGGAGGTCATCGGCAACGTCTTCGGGCTCCTCAGCGCCCTCGGCGGGATGCGGCGGAAGGTCTGGGCCTGGCCGGTCGGCCTCATCGGCAATGTGCTGCTGTTCACGGTCTTCATGGGTGCTCTGTTCGGCACTCCCAACCCCGTCAACCTGCTCGGGCAGGCCGGGCGGCAGGTGATGTTCATCCTGGTCAGCGTCTACGGCTGGTACCGGTGGACCCACCGCCCCGACGACTCCACGACCCTGATCGAGCCGCGCTGGGCGTCGTGGCGCACCCGCGGCCTGCTGGTGCTCGGGATGGTCGGCGGCACCGCGGTGCTGACCCCCGTGTTCCGCGCGCTCGGCTCCTACGAGCCGGTCTGGAGCGACGCGTGGATCTTCGTCGGCTCCGTCCTCGCCACCTACGGCATGGCGAAGGGCTGGACCGAGTTCTGGCTCATCTGGGTGGCCGTCGACCTGGTCGGCGTGCCGCTGCTGTTCTCGGCCGGCTACTACGCGTCGGGGCTGATGTACGTCTTCTACGGCGCGTTCACCCTGGTCGGCTTCTTCGTCTGGATGCGGCAGGGCACCCGTCCGTCCGCCGCTCCGATCACGGTCGGCTAGCTCCAGCAGGCCGCCGCCGCCGGGGGAAGTGGCCGTGCGAGCGGCCCCGTCGGTGGTCCACTGGGAGCGGAGGCGCCCGCCTCCCCCCACCAGGAACGGACGCCGTGCTCTCCCTCGTCTACTCCAGCCGCACCTCCGCCGGCTTCGCGGACGCCGACCTTCCCGCGCTGCTCGCCCAGTGCCGCGCGACCAACGAGCGCCTCGGCCTGACCGGCATGCTCCTGCACCGCGACGGCCGGTTCCTCCAGGTGCTCGAGGGGCCGGACGAGGTCCTGCGGGAGCGGATGGCCGTCATCGCCGCCGACGAGCGCCACGCGCAGTTGCGCACCCTCCTCGCGGAGCCGATCCAGGAGCGCCTGTTCCCGGAGTGGTCGATGGCGTTCGAGTCCGCCGCCGACGCCGAGGCCGCCGGGCTCCGCACGTCCTTCGACGACCTCGACGACACCGAGGCCGACAGCGCGACGCTCCCGGCCCTGCGCGAGCTCATCCGCTTCTTCCGCGGACGGGACTAGGCGGCGCGACTCGGGACGCCGGGATCGCCGCCTCTCCACCACCGGGACACGGCGCCCGTCACTCCTCCGCCGAGGGAGGCGCGAGTCGAGCCCACTCCTCGTCGTCCCCGATCTTCGTGGATTCACGCCTTCTCGAGGTCTTTCTCCACCTTCGGATCCGGCTTGTCGAAGCGCAGAGGAACCACCTCTCCGACTGCTTATCGCTCCCCCGCGAGAAAGGAGCGGACATCGTCTCGGGTCAGCCCCGAGGCGACGGCGAGCCGGTGCTCTCCGGCCCCGAGTCGGGCGGCTCCACGGAGTGCCGATTCCCGCTCCCCGCCTTTCCAGGAAACACCGTTCCGGAATGCCGCGAATTCCGCGGAGACCCGATCGAGAGCGTCGACGACATCGCTGGACACGCTCTCCGGCGGCTTGCCGAGATCGATGTGCCAGCCTCTCCCGGACTTCTCGTCACTGTCGTCCACACGAAGGAGAATTTCCCGGACCGCAGGGCGGCGCCTGTGATCGCTGTGCGATCGTCACGCTCCGGATGACGCGCGACCCGCACGCTGGGTAGTGCCAGGCCCTGCGAGGCACGGCGTAGTGGTCCGCACGGCGACGGACGCGGAGAAGATCCTCACGAACCTCCGGAAGGGACCCTCGCTCGGCGGTCGCGACGCGAACTGCTCGAGGACGCCTCGGAGCACGTCGCGGGCGACGAGTCGGAGCTCGCGCGCTCCTTCGGCGATCCTGTCGAGATCGCCCGCGCCGCACTCGCCTGCGCGGCCCCTCTCGGCGGTCGCCCTCCTCCGGGCCCCGCAGGTCCTCCGCGCCCGCTGACGAGGCGCGTCGGGCAGGATGGGCCGGGTGTCGATCAGCAGGGCGTGGAGAGCAGCGGCGGTAATGGCGTCGATCACGGCGCTCTCGGCGTGCGCGACGGAGTACCACGGCCACGACAGCGGGATCGACGGCAGGCTGTGGCGGCGGATGGCCGCGGTCGAGGATCCGCTCAGCACGAGTGTCTACGGGTCGCTCGACGAGACGATCGGCATACTCCACGGCTTGAATCCGGAGGCTTATCCACCGCCTCTCGAGGACCCGTCCGCCTATCTCTCGGGAATCGACGTCCCCCGCTGGAACGGAGAGGCCGAGTCGGTCGATCCCTCGATGCTCGAGGACGGCGGAGTGGTGCTCTACGACGAGGACGTCACGGACGGCGAGGCCCGCTTCTCGCTCTTCCTCGCGTCCGGTCCGATCCTCGGAGAGGAGGATGAGGGCGGCTGGTTCAGCGGTCCCAGCGAGGTCTACACCTGCTACGGACTCGTCGTCGACTTCGCAGCGGAGACGCCTCCCCAGCCGGAGAGGACCGTCTTCGAGGACTGCCCCGCGGAACTCGTCTCCGTGCTCCGCTCCGACGCGGCCTTCGCCTCGGCCGAGGTCTTCGACGGCTGACCCGACCGCGGCGACCACCCGCGCGACGACCGCGGGGCGGAGATGCGGATCGCGTCGATCCAGCACGCCCGCACCGGCGGCGCCGGAACCTCCAGCCGATCCGGGGGCGGCGCCCCGTCCGAGCCGTCGAGGTTCCGTCGGTGTGCAGGCCCCCGCGCCGAGGGACGTAAAGTGTGCTCACACGCGCCCGCGGACGGGCGAGCCGCCCGTGAGGGCGCCCCGGTCCTGCGTCGGAGGCGCCGATCACAGAGAGCCGCGGTGCCCGATGCCGGAAGACAAGCCCGCGTCGCGGGCGCCGAGCATCTACGACGTCGCCCGCGC
Source organism: Rathayibacter sp. AY2B3 (assembly GCF_002931755.1). Classification (NCBI taxonomy): domain Bacteria; kingdom Bacillati; phylum Actinomycetota; class Actinomycetes; order Micrococcales; family Microbacteriaceae; genus Rathayibacter; species Rathayibacter sp. AY2B3. The sequence continues at coordinate 8,237 of NZ_PSUG01000013.1, forward strand.
GGCCGGCGTCTCGCACCAGACCGTCTCCCGGGTCCTGAACGACCACCCGAGCCTCCGCGCCGAGACGAAGAAGCGCGTGCTCGAGGTGATGGCCGAGCTCGACTACCGCCCCAACCTCGCCGCGCGGGCCCTCGTCACCAGCCGCACCCGCACCGTCGGCGTGCTGTCCTCGCAGAGCCTCCAGTACGGCCCGGCCTCGAGCATCCAGGCCATCGAGGTCGCGGCGCGCGACGCGGGCTACCTCGTCGTCACGGCCAACGTCGACGGCACCGACGGCGCGTCGATCCAGGCCGGGATCCGGCACCTGCTCAACCAGGCGGTCGAGGGCCTCGTGGTCGTCGCGCCGCAGATCCGCGTCTTCGACATCCTCTCCGGAGTCGCGCTGCGGATCCCGCACGTGACGCTGCAGACGAGCGAGGACGACCGCGACGACGCGCTCTACGTCGACCAGATGGCCGGCGCCCGCATCGCCACCGGGCATCTGATCGACCTCGGGCACACCGAGATCGTGCACCTGGCCGGCCCGCAGGACTGGATCGAGGCCGAGGCGCGGATGCGGGGCTACCTCGCCGAGCTCGACCACCGCTCGATCCCGCTGCGCCCGCCGCTGCTGGGCGACTGGAGCGCCGAGCGCGGCCACCGCGTGGGCCTCGAGCTCTCGCGCTTCCTCGACTTCACCGCGGTGTTCGCGGGGAACGACCAGATGGCACTCGGACTGATGAGCGCGTTCCACGAGCGCGGAGTCCGTGTGCCGGAGGACGTCAGCGTCATCGGCTTCGACGACATCCCCGAGGCGGCGTTCTACTGGCCGCCGCTGACCAGCGTCCGCCAGGACTTCGTGGAGCTCGGACGCCGGTGCGTGGCCGCGCTGCTCAGCCTGATCGAGGGCGACCGGCCGGAGAAGGCGGCGCCGATCGCTCCGCAGCTGGTCGTCCGCGGATCCACGGCCGTCCCCCGGAGCGCGAGCGTCACCGCCTCGCGCTGACCGGCGGCCGCGACGCCCTCGCGCCGCGACCGCCCGGGATCACTCGCCGTGAGCGGCGATCGACACGTCGTTCCAGCGCTTCCAGGTCTCGAGGCGCGACTCGTAGTCCGCCGTCGCGATGCCCAGCGGCGCGCGTCCGAAGAAGATGCGCAGCGGCGGCTCGTCCGCGTCCACGACCGCGAGGATCCCGAGGCGCGAGGCCCTCGGATCGCCCTGCTGAGCGGCGGAGGGGCGACGGCTCGCGGCCTCGCGGACCCCGTCGTACGCGGCGATCGGCTCGCTGCGCGACGCGGAGGGACCGGACCAGTCGGTCGAGTACCCGCCGGGCTCGACGAGGGTCACGTGGATCCCGAAGCCGGCGACCTCGGCGGCCAGCGACTGGGTGAAGCCCTCGAGCGCCCACTTCGACGCGTGGTAGGCGCCGATCGACGGGAACGCGCTGATGCCGCCGATGCTCGACACCTGGACGATGTGCCCCGAGCCCTGCTCGCGGAGGATCGGCAGCGCGGCCTGCGTGACCCAGAGGGCGCCGAAGACGTTGGTCTCGAGCTGCGCGCGGACCTCCTCCTCGGTGAGCTCCTCGATCATGCCGAAGTGCCCGTAGCCGGCGTTGTTGATCACGACGTCCAGGCGCCCGAAGCGCTCGGCAGCGGCCTGCACGGCGGCGAAGTCCGCCGCGCGGTCGGTCACGTCGAGGGTCAGCGGGAGGAACGTCCCGGGGTACTTCTCGACGAGGGCGTCGAGGGTCTCGATCCGGCGGGCGGTGCCGGCGACCGAGTCGCCGCGCTCGAGCGCCGCCTCGGCCCACTCGCGGCCGAAGCCCTTCGAGGCGCCGGTGATGAACCAGGTCTTCGTCATGGTGTGCGTCCTTTCGACAGTGCTGGACGCAACGCCGACGGCTCCGGCTCCCTTCCGGGGCCGGGGACCCTTGACAGCACCGCTCCGAGAGCGCACGACGCGCCGTCGATGTCCCGTTACCGAGTCGAGACGTGCGCGTTGACACGAACGGCGCCGTCGGGTCTAGCATGACGCAATGTGATCGCTCACATGGCATCACATCTCCGCCCCGATCCCGAGGGCGGCCCTGCATCCACTGCATTCAATGACGAAGGAATCACAGTGACCACAATGAAGCGCGCTCTCATCGCCGGCATCGCCGGCGGAGCGATGATCCTCTCCCTCGCCGCCTGCTCCTCCGGAACCGGTGGCGGCTCGGGCTCGGGATCCGGCGACGGCGGCCTCGTCGGCGTCGCGATGCCGACCAAGTCGTCCGAGCGCTGGATCGCTGACGGCAACAACGTCAAGTCGCAGCTCGAGGAGGCCGGCTACCAGGTCGACCTGCAGTACGCCGAGGACGACATCCCCACCCAGGTCTCGCAGCTCGAGAACATGATCACCAAGGGCGCCAAGGCCCTGATCGTCGCCTCGATCGACGGCACCACCCTCACGAGCGTGCTCGAGGAGGCCAAGGCCAACGACATCCCCGTCATCGCCTACGACCGCCTCATCCGCGACTCCGAGAACGTGGACTACTACGCCACCTTCGACAACTACAAGGTGGGCGTCCAGCAGGCCACCTCGCTCCTCGCGGGCCTCGGTCTCACCGACCTCACCGGTGCGAAGGCCGCCGACGCCCCCGCCGGCCCCTTCAACGTCGAGCTGTTCGCCGGAAGCCCCGACGACAACAACGCCACGTTCTTCTTCAACGGCGCGATGGACACCCTCCAGCCGTACATCGACGACAAGACGCTCGTCGTGAAGTCCGGCGAGACCGACTTCAACACCGTCGCCACGCTCCGCTGGGACGGCGAGGTCGCCCAGAGCCGCATGGAGGACATCCTCACCAAGACGTACTCCGACGGCTCCAAGGTCCAGGGCGTCCTCTCGCCCTACGACGGCCTCAGCCGCGGCATCATCTCCGCTCTGACCGACGCCGGGTACACCGTCGGCTCCGACTTCCCGATCATCACCGGTCAGGACGCCGAGCTCGACTCCGTCAAGGCGATCATCGCCGGCGAGCAGTACGCGACCATCTACAAGGACACCCGCGAGCTCGCCAAGGAGGCCGTGAAGATGGCCCAGGCCGTGCTCGAGGGCACCGAGCCCGAGGTCAACGACACCGAGACCTACGACAACGGCAAGAAGGTCGTCCCGTCCTTCCTGCTCGAGCCGGTCATCGTCACCAAGGACCAGATCCAGTCCGTCCTCGTCGACGGCGGGTACTACACGGATGCGGAAGTGAACGGCTAGTCCTCTCTCCTCACCCGAGAAGGAACACCCCGGGAGGGCGCCCAGTGGGCGCCCTCCCCCACTACGAAGGAAGGGAGGCGGCGTGACCTCGAACATCCTCGAGATGCGCGGCATCACCAAGACGTTCCCGGGCGTGAAGGCGCTCCAGGACGTCACGCTCAACGCACAGCGCGGCGAAGTCCACGCGATCTGCGGGGAGAACGGCGCCGGCAAGTCGACGCTGATGAAGGTCCTGTCGGGCGTCTATCCGCACGGCACCTACGAGGGCGACATCGTCTTCGAGGACGAGGTGATGCAGTTCTCCAGCATCCGCGACTCGGAGGCCAAGGGCATCGTCATCATCCACCAGGAGCTGGCCCTCAGCCCCTACCTCTCCATCGCGGAGAACATCTTCCTCGGCAACGAGGTGCGCGGCTTCGGCGGCCTGATCGACTGGAACAAGACCAACCAGGAGGCGGCGGCGCTGCTGGCCCGCGTGGGTCTGCGCGAGAACCCGACCACCAAGATCATGGAGATCGGAGTCGGCAAGCAGCAGCTCGTCGAGATCGCGAAGGCGCTCTCCAAGCGGGTCAAGCTGCTCATCCTCGACGAGCCCACCGCAGCCCTGAACGACGAGGACTCGGACCACCTGCTCGACCTGATCCTGCACCTCAAGGAGCAGGGCATCACGTCGATCATCATCAGCCACAAGCTGAACGAGATCAAGAAGATCGCGGACACCGTCACGGTCATCCGCGACGGCAAGACCATCGAGACGATCGCGCACGACGACGTCACCGAGGACCGCATCATCAAGGACATGGTCGGCCGCGACCTGGACCACCGCTACCCGGACCACACGCCGCACATCGGCGAGGAGATCCTGCGCGTGGTCGACTGGACGGCCCACCACCCCCAGGATCCGACGCGCGTCATGGTGGACAAGGTCAACCTGTCGGTGCACCGCGGCGAGATCGTCGGCATCGCCGGACTCATGGGCGCCGGGCGCACCGAGTTCGCGATGAGCCTCTTCGGCCGCTCCTACGGCAGCCGCATCTCGGGCCAGGTCTTCAAGGCCGGCAAGGAGATCAAGATCCGCAACGTCTCGGAGGCGATCGCCCACGGGCTCGCCTACGCGACCGAGGACCGCAAGCACTACGGCCTCAACCTCATCGACGACATCAAGCGGAACATCTCGCTCGCGTCCCTCGACAAGGTCGCCCGCGGCGGACTCGTCGACGACAACCGCGAGTTCGAGGTCGCCAACGAGTACCGCGGCAGCATGAACATCAAGTCTCCGACCGTGCTCGCCAAGACCGGGAAGCTCTCCGGCGGCAACCAGCAGAAGGTCGTCCTGTCGAAGTGGATCTACTCCGACCCGGACGTCCTCATCCTCGACGAGCCCACCCGCGGCATCGACGTGGGTGCGAAGTACGAGATCTACACCATCATCAACCGGCTCGCGGCGCAGGGTAAGGGGATCATCGTCATCTCCTCCGAGCTGCCGGAGCTGCTCGGCATCTGCGACCGCGTCTACGCGCTGTCGGAGGGCCGGATCACGGGCGAGCTGCCCATCGCCGAGGCGACGCCCGAGGCGGTCCTCACCCTCATGACCCAGGAGAAGCAACGATGACCGATCTGCAGAACGAACCGTCCACCGCGGCCGGTGCGCAGGTGAAGCCCACCGAGAACGCCTTCACGAAGCGCCTCAGCCATGTGCTGGGCGACCTCGGCAAGAACGGCATCTTCATCGCCCTCATCGTGGTGGTGCTGCTGTTCGAGGTGATGACCGGCGGCATCCTCCTCCGCCCCCAGAACATCTCGAACCTGATCGTCCAGAACGGCTACATCCTGATCCTCGCCATCGGCATGGTGATGGTCATCGTGGCCGGGCACATCGACCTCTCGGTCGGCTCGGTCGCGGCGTTCGTCGGAGCGATCTCGGGCGTCTTCGCGGTCAACATGGGCCTCCCGTGGTGGCTGTCGATCGTCCTCTCCCTCCTCATCGGCGCACTCGTCGGAGCGTGGCAGGGCTTCTGGATCGCGTACGTCGGGATCCCGGCGTTCATCGTGACCCTGGCGGGCATGCTGATCTTCCGCGGCCTGGCGCTCGTCGTCCTCGGCAACGCGAACATCGGCTCCTTCCCGACCGAGTACCGCGCGCTGGGCAACGGCTTCCTCACCGACCTGTTCGGCGAGACCGACCTCGACCCGCTGTCGCTCGTCATCGGCGCGCTCGCGATCGTCGCCTTCGCCGTGCAGTCCGTGCGCACCCGCCGCGGCCGCCAGAAGTACGCGCAGAGCGTCGAGCCGGGCGCCTGGTTCGTCACCAAGCTCGTCCTCGTCTCCGTCGTGATCGCGGCCTTCTCCTTCGCGCTGGCCACCTTCAAGGGCATCCCGGTCACCCTGATCGTGCTCGCCGTGCTCGTCCTGATCTACGGCGTGGTCATGAACCGCTCCGTCTTCGGCCGTCACGTCTACGCGATCGGCGGCAACCTGCACGCCGCGGAGCTGTCCGGCATCAAGACCCGCAACGTCACCTTCTGGCTGTTCGTCAACATGGGCGTCCTCGCGGCGCTGGCCGGCCTCGTCTTCACCGCGCGACTCAACCTCGCCGGCCCGAAGGCGGGCGACGGCTTCGAGCTCGAGGCCATCTCGGCCGCCTTCATCGGCGGCGCGGCGGTCCAGGGCGGCGTCGGCACCATCGGCGGCGCGATCATCGGTGGCCTCATCATCGGCGTCCTGAACAACGGCATGTCGATCATGGGCATCGGCATCGAGTGGCAGCAGGCGGTCAAGGGCCTCGTGCTCCTTCTCGCGGTCGCCTTCGACGTCTACAACAAGCGCCGCTCGGGCGGACGCTAGGCCCTGCGGTCGTGCCCGACTGGTCGCGGTTCCTGCCGCTGAGCACCGGGCCCTCGGTCGACGAGACGGGCGTCAGCAACGACTGGCGCCCCCTCGTCGCCGAGAGGCTCGACCGCCTCGCCGTCCTGGCCGCCTCCCCCTCCACCACGGAGGGCGAGGCGGCCAGTGCCGTCTCCCGGGACGCCCTGCTCGGAGAACTCGTCGTGCGGCTCTCGAGCAGCACCGGCCAGCGCCTCGCGACGCGGATGGGCGCCCGCGAGGCCTCCTCCCCTCCCCCTCCCGCCGAGATCGCCTCGGCCCTGGCCGCTCTCGCCTCCGCTCGCCGCGCCGGCGAGGGTCCCCGCTCGGTCGCCGAGCTGGTCGAGGTCGTCCGCGTCGAGCTCGCGCTCTCCCCCGACCCGCTCGCCCTCTCCTCCCGCATCACCGGCGGCGTGGCCCTGGACCGCCTGCAGCGCGCGCCGCTCGCGATCCGCGCCGCCGTCCGCGGCCGCACCCTCGCTCCGACCGACGCGGAGTGGGAGCTCGGCTCCGGCCCCGCCCTGCGCGTGCCGGCCGACGCGATCCTCCGCTTCCTGCTCGGCCTCGGGCCCTTCCCGGCCGACCCGGGCGCCTAGGCCGCGCCGCCTCCTGCCCCCGGGCGGAGGCGGCGCCGCCGCGGTCGTAGCATCGGAGGATGTTGCGCTCACTGCCGAGAAGCACCCCGTCCGCCCGCTCCGTCGACGCCGAGGGAGTGCTGGCCTTCGTCGAGGCGGTCGAGGCCGCACCCGGCGTCGAGCTGCACGGGCTGATGATCGTGCAGGGCGGCGACGCGGTCGCCGAGGGCTGGTGGGCGCCGTACTCGGCCGAGCGGCTGCACCTCTTCTACTCGCTGAGCAAGAGCTTCACCTCGACCGCCGTCGGCCTCGCGGTCGCCGAGGGCCTGGTCGACCTGGACGCCACCGTCCTCTCCTACTTCCCCGAGCTCGACGCCGAGGTGACGGATCCGCGCTCGCGTGCGATCCGCGTCCGTCACGTCCTCGCGATGGCCAGCGGCCACTCCGCCGAGACGATCGACCGCGCCGAGGCGCTGGACCCGGTCGACCTGGTGCGCGGCTTCCTCCTCCTCCCGCCGGAGCAGGAGCCGGGCAGCGTCTTCGCCTACAACCAGCCGTGCACCTTCGCCGCCGCCGCGATCGTGCAGCGTGTGAGCGGGCAGTCGCTGACCGACTACCTCCGCCCGCGCCTGCTGGATCCACTCGGCATCGGCGACGTCGCCTGGCAGCGCGACGACTCCGGGCGCGAGCTCGGCTACAGCGGCCTGCACGCCACCACCGAGGCGGCCGCCGCGCTCGGACTGCTGTACCTGCAGGAGGGGCGCTGGGGTGACCGGCGGATCCTGTCGCCGGAGTGGGTCGCCGAGGCGACCCGCGCGCACGTCCCGACCCACGAGGACGGCGGACCCGACTGGCAGCAGGGCTACGGCTTCCAGTTCTGGCGGTCGCTGCACGGCTACCGCGCGGACGGCGCGTACGGGCAGTTCAGCCTCATCGTGCCCGAGCACGAGCTCGTGATCGCGCTGACGGGCCAGAACTCGGACACGCAGACGCTGCTCGCGCTCGCCTGGGAGCACCTGCTCCCCGCGGTCGGCCGCGGATCCTCCGCAGAAGCCGACGCCCGGCTGGCCGACCGGCTGTCGGCGCTCGCCCTGCCTCCGCTCGAGGGCGCCTCCCCCTCGACCGGGAGCTTCACGTCGGCCGGATCGTGGCCCGACGCCGTCGAGGTGACGGCCGACGAGGGCGGCTGGACGCTCACACTGACCGAGGGCGACGAGCGCTTCGCGGTGACGCCCGGCGCGGGAGCCTGGACCGTCGACGGGCCGTTCGCGGCGAGCGCCGGACCCTCGGGCGACGGCGTCCTGGTCGACATCGTGTTCCTCGAGACCCCGCACCGACTGCACGTCGAGCTCGCCCCCGACCGCACCGCCCGCGTCCGCTGGGAGACCGAGCCGCTGCACGGCGGCCCGCTGGCCGGGCTGCGCGCCCCGCGCTGACGGCAGGACCCGCGCCGCTCATCCGTCACGAACGGCCGTCCGCCCCTCGGCGACGGGCCGTGAGTGACGGATCGGAAGGGCCGCACTCGTCCGGGCTGACCGCGCACGTGAGGCGGTGGTCACCGGGGGTCGACTGAAGCCGCTCCTTCCCGTCGATCCGGCCGAGGGCGGCCCCGTAGTGGCGGAACGCGTCCCGCGCGGCGCCCCAGCTCCGCGGATCGACGCCGAGCGCGGTGCGGAGGTAGGCAGTGCTCAGCCGCTGCACCGCGGCGACTCGCCCGGGGTCCGCATCGGTCGTCTCCGCCACCGAGTCCCCGACGATCCCGCCGAGCGAGTGCTCCGCGCCGTGGAGGGTCAGCAGGTCGGAGGCGCCGGGCCCTCGTCACCGGGGAGCTGCGGGCGGACTAGCCGCGGACGGCCCTCGTGGTCCGTGCGACCGCGTCCTCGACCGCCGCCCGCCGGCCCGCCTCGTCCTCACGCTCGGACTCGTGGACGAAGACCGCCTCGCCGCGACGGGCGCCGCAGTAGTCGATGATCCCGTGCTGGATCTGCGTGAGCAGCGCCTGCTCGTAGCCGTGCCGTTCGTACGTGCCGGAGGAGTCGGCCGCCACGAGGACCAGGTGGACGGTGAGCCCGCCGAGCTTCCGCCGCGTGCCGTGGACGGGGTCGATGTCGAAGGCCCAGCCGGCGAGGAAGACGCGGTCGATCCAGCCTTTCAGCAGCGCGGGCATCGACCACCAGTAGACGGGGAAGACGAGCACGAGGTGGTCGACGCCGTCGAGTCGGCGCTGCTCGCGGAGGACGTCGTCGGGAATCGGGGCGACACCGCGGTAGCGGTCCCGGTCGGCCGCGCCGAACCGCGGATCGAAGCCCTCGGCGTCGAGGTCGGCCGTCTCCACCCCGTCGGGGCCGAGCTCCTCCCGCAGCCGCCGGGCGAGGGCGGCGGTGAGGGAGTCGCGGTCGGGATGCGAGGTGACGAGGAGGGTGCTCACCGCTCCAGTGAACCGCACCCGCCCTGCGGCACCCCTGGCAGGATGACCCGGTGACTCCGCACCGCTCCCCCCGCCGCCCCGACGTCGTCTCCGTCGAGCTCGTCGGAGGACCGGAGCCGCTCGAGCTCGCCCTGCACGAGTACGACCCCGAGTGGTCCGCCCTGTTCTCGGAGCACCGGCGGCGCATCCTCGACGCGGTCCCGGGCGTGCGGGTCGAGCACATCGGCTCGACCTCCGTCCCGGGCCTGCCCGCGAAGCCGATCGTCGACGTGCTGGTCGTCGTGCCCGACATCACGGCGGAGGAGGACCACGTCGCACCGCTGCTGGCGGCCGGTTACGTCCTCCGCGTCCGTGAGCCCGGGCACCGGCTCGTCCGCACCCCCGAACGGGACGCCCACGTGCACGTCTACGAGGAGGGGCATCCCGCGATCGACGCGTACCTGCTCCTGCGCGACCGGCTCCGCGCCGATCCGGCCGACCGCGAGCTCTACCGCAGCACGAAGGCGTCTCTCCTCCTCCGGCGCTGGGAGGACGGGAACGACTACGCCGAGGCGAAGTCCGCCGTGATCGCGGCCGTCCTCGAGCGCGCGAGATCCTCACGTCGCTGAGATCGATATCCGGAAGAACTGCATAGCGCTCGCACGCTTCCGAGAGCACGGGTTAGCGTTGGGAAGAGATCGATCTCCGGCCGCGGACCGCCGCGGCGACTCCCCGATGAAGAGGACTCCCGTGAGAAGAAGAATCCTGACCGCCGTCTCCGCCGCGGCCGCCGTCGCCCTGCGTGGCAGTACATCCAGACGATGATGTCGGCGGAGGGTCAGGAGGACCACTTCGCCACCTCCGGCACGTTCCCCGCCGCCACCGCCGCCCTCCAGAGCGACAGCGTCCGCGCCTACACCGATCCGTTCTTCGGCGACTCGGCGATCGGCGAGGTCATCGCGACCTCGGTCGAGGACTTCCCCTCGTTCGTCGACGGCCCCGATACCGGAGCGATCGGCGCCGCGCTCTCGGGCGCACTGGTCGAGCTGGAGGCGGGCAACGTCTCCTCCGCGGACGCCTTCTCGAGCGGGCTCGACAGTGCTCGCCAGGCGGTCGGCGGCTAGGCCGCACCGCACGACCCACCGCCCTCGAGCCCTCCGGCTCGGGGGCGGTCGTCGTCTCCGGGTCCGGCTCATTCGACTAGATGGCAATTCCACTCTAATTGTATTACAGTTTGAAGGAGACGATCCGCCACTGAGAGGATCGCGACCCGGAGGAGCTCCTGTCGAAGCACCTGCTCACCCTCGCCCTCGCCGCCGCGCTCGCCGTCGGCACCCCGCGGCGGGAACCTCGGCCTCCGCGCCGGCCGCCGACTCCGCGCCCCTCCTCCGTCGTCACGCACCCCGGCACGACCGCCCCGACGGGCACTGCGCCGGGCATCCGCCGACCGCTGATCCGAGACGCCCGCCTACGCTGGTGCCATGAACGGCAGCGACGAGAAGGCGAGTACCCCGCGCCCCTACGACTCCCGCAAGCGCCGGGAGAGGGGCGAGGCGGACCGGGCCAGGACTCGAGGACGCATCCTCGACGCGGCCGCAGCCCTCTTCTCGGAGCACGGCTACGCCGCGACGACGATCACGCAGATCGCGCGCACGGCCGGGGTCTCGGTGCAGACCATCTACCTCGCCGTCGGAGCCAAGGCCGACGTCCTGCGGGCCCTGACCGCCGCGAGGACGACGGGCGGGGACTCGGAGGCGGCCGTGACCGACCAGGCATGGGTCGCCGAGATCGCCGCGGAGACCGACCCCGAGCGGCAGCTGCGGCGGCTCGCACGCGAGTCCGTGGCCCTGGCGCACCGGGCGGCGCCGCTCTGGAGCATCATGGCGGGCGCAGCGCAGGACGATCCCGCACTCGCGGAGGACCTCACCCGGCAGAGCTCCGGCCGCCTCGCCGACCAGCAGGCCTTCGCGCGACTGCTGCACGGACCCCTCCGCGACGGCATGAGCACCGAGCGGGCCGGCGACGTGCTCTACGCCCTCGCGAGCCCTCAGCTCTGGAACATCCTGGCCCTCGAGCGCGGCTGGTCGGCGGAGGAGCTCGAGCAGTTCCTCGGCGACGCCCTCACCCGCCTCCTCCTCCCCCCGAGCGATCCCGACCCGACCCCCTGACGCGAGGAGCCGACGTGGCCACCGTCCTGCTGTGCAGCACCCCCCTCTCCGGACACGCCGGACCGCTCCTGGCCATCGGGCGGCATCTGGCCGACGCCGGACACCGGGTGATCGCCCTCACCGGCTCCGGCTTCGCGGACGCGGCGCGGTCCGCCGGCCTCGAGTCCGTGCCGCTGCCGGGACGCGCCGACTTCGACGAGCGCGACGAAGCGGGGCTCCTGCCCGACCTGCACCGCTACCGCGGGCTCGCCCTCTCCCGCTACCAGGTGGAGCAGACCTTCGTCGCGACGATCCCCGATCAGTACCGCGGGGTGCGGGCGATCCTCGATCGCGAGCCCGTCGACGCGATCGTCGTCGACTCCTTCTTCGCCGGCGTCCTCCCGCTCCTCGAGGGCGAGCGCTCCGCGCGACCTCCGATCGTGGGCATCGGGATCGGCCCGCTCGTGCAGGTCAGCCGCGACGTCGCTCCGTTCAACACGGCGCTGCCGCCCTCCTCCACACCCCTCGGACGCCTGCGCAACACGGCTCTGAACCTGGTCGTCGCCCGGGTCCTCTTCGCCAGAACCCAGCGGCTCGCCGCCGCGATGGTCGCCGAGGCCTCGGGCGGGACTCTGCGCACCTTCGTCCTCGACCTCACCGCAGCCTTCGACCGCTTCGTGCAGCTGGGGCCGGCGGAGTTCGAGTACCCGCGGTCGGATCTCAGCGCGGACGTCGTCTTCGCCGGTCCCGTCCCGCCGACTCCGTCCGCCGCCGCCCTCCCCTCCTGGTGGAGCGACCTCGACGGCTCCCGCCCGGTCGTGCACGTCACGCAGGGCACCCTGGACAACCACGACTTCGGCAAGCTCGTCCGGCCGACGCTCGACGCGCTCGCGGAGGAGGACGTGCTCGTCGTCGTCAGCACCGGCCGCGCCCCGGTCGCCGGGCTCGGGCCGCTCCCTGCGAACGCGCGGGCGGCGGAGTTCCTCCCCTACGACCGGCTGCTGCCGCTCACGGCGGCCGTGGTCACCAACGGCGGCTTCGGCGGCACCCTCCTGGCCCTCCGCCACGGTGTGCCCCTCGTCGTGGCGGGCGCTGCGGAGGACAAGCCCGAGGTCGCGGCGCGCGTGGCCTACGTCGGCGCCGGCATCGACCTCCGCACCGGTCGTCCGAGCGCCGAGGCGCTGCGAGCGGCGGTGGCCCGGGTGCTGGGCGAACCGTCCTACCGCTCGCGCGCTCAGGCGATGGCGGCGGCGATCGCCCGCTACTCCCCCCTGGACGTCGTCGACGGAGTCCTGGCCGAGCTCCTCGAGGGCTGTTGACCTCAGGCCTGTAGGTCACTTCCTACGGCTAGTAGGCTGACCTCGTGCCCCGCCGCTCCCTCACCTCCTCCGCCGTGATCGCCCGTGCCGCCGCGATCGCCGATGCCGACGGCCTCACGGCCGTGACCCTGGCCGCGGTCGCCCGCTCACTGGACGTGCAGACGCCGAGCCTCTACACGCACGTCCGCGATCTCGCAGCCCTCCGCGACGGCATCACCGTCCTCGCCCTCGGCGAGCTCTCCGACCGCATCGCCGCTGCGATCGCCGGGCGCTCGGCCCGGGAGGCGCTCGACGGGTTCGCCAGCGCTCACCGCTCCTTCGCCCGCGAGCGGCCGGGCCTCTGGGAGTCGCTGCAGCGCACAGCGGGCCCGGACGCGGTCGCCGCCCCGGCCGCCCGTCGCGTCGTGCAGCTCACCGACGCGGTCCTCCTCGGCTACGCGATCCCCGCCGAGGACCGGGTGCACGCCGTCCGGGTCCTGGGCGCCGCGCTGAACGGCTTCCTCACCCTCGAGCGCCTGGGGAGCTTCGCCCACAGCAGCCCGCCCGCCGCGCAGTCGTGGGGCGAGCTCCTCGACTCTCTGCACTTCCTCCTCAGCCGCTGGACCCGCCGGAAGGACTCCCCCGCATGATCAGCACCCCCCTCACCGAGCGGTTCGTCCACGGCGCGATCGAGCTGGAAGCCGTGCCGCGAGGGGTCCGGCCGCACCGACTCCCCCGCCGGGCCCGCGAGCGCGACGCCGACGCGCAGCTCCTTCTGATGGAGGCGCAGCCCTCGGGCGTCCGGATCTCCTTCATCACCCGGGCCCGGCGGGTCGAGCTCGACGTGCACGCCACGCGCGTCGCCTACCGCGGGCTGCCCCGGCCTCGCGGCGCGATCGACGCACTGGTCGACGGCACGGTGGCCGCCTCGCAGGAGCTGACCGGAGGCGACGCGATCGAGCTCGACCTCGCGACCGGCGGCCGGGACCTGATCCCCGGGCTCCTCGACACCGTCGCGCTGGAGCTCCCCGACGGGCCGTCCCTCGTGGAGCTGCTGCTCCCGCACAACGAGGCGGTCGACCTCGTCGCTCTGCGCTCGGACGCACCGCTCGATCCGGCGCCGCTCACCGGCCCGGTCTGGCTGCACCACGGCAGCTCGATCAGTCAGGGCTCGAACGCGGCGCGGCCGTCCGGGATCTGGCCGGCCGTCACCGCCCGGGCGAGCGGCGCCCGCCTGGTGAACCTAGGCTTCGGCGGGAGCGCGCTCGCCGACCCCTTCACCGCGCGCCTGATGCGGGACACCCCGGCCGACCTGATCAGCGTCGCACTCGGCATCAACCTCGTGAACCTCGACGGCATGCGCCGCCGCACCCTCGGGCCCGCGGTGCACGGCTTCCTCGACACGATCCGCGAGGGCCACCCCGCCACGCCGCTCCTCCTGATCACTCCTGTGTTCTGCGGGATCCACGAGGACACCCCCGGACCGGGTGCCGTCGACCCCGCCTCCTTCGCGACGGGGGCGCCGCGCTTCACCGCGACGGGAGAGCCCGGCGACACCGCGACCGGACGGCTCACCCTGCGGGTGGTCCGCGAGGTGCTGGCCGAGGTCGTCGCGGTGCGCTCCGACGACCCGCTGCTGCGACTGCTCGACGGACTCGCGCTCTACGGAGCCGAGGACGCCGAGCGCCTTCCGCTCCCGGACGGTCTCCACCCGGACGCGGAGACGCACGAGCTGATCGGCCGCCGGTTCGCGGAGCTCGTCTTCGGGCAGGGCGGGGCGTTCGCAGCGCAGGGCTGAGCGGCCGCGGATCCGGCGGCGGCGAGGTCGAGGCCGATCGACGGAGCGCTGCGGCAGCAGCGCGGGGATGTTGACGTCGACACAGGCGCGTGGAAGCCTGATTTTTGCGTGAACATACGCGAAGTCCCCGGTGCAAAGGAGCACAGCATGACGTCTCGACCACGAACGGCCGCCGCAGCGGTGGCCGCGCTGCTCGTCGCAGCACTCCTGGGAACAGGAGCGCAGTCGGCCTCGGCCGCCGTGGCGACGGATCCGAACGACGGAGTGCCCCGCACCTCGACGCCCGTGACCTACACCGACTACCCGGCGGTCCAGGACCCGGGCAGCACCGCGGCCGGCTACTTCCAGCCCTCCTGGTACGACACCGACGGCCGCCACATCCAGGCGCACGGCGGCCAGATCGTCACCGTCGAGGAGGGCGGGCAGCAGGTCCAGTACTGGTACGGCGAGGACCGCACGAAGGGCTACTGGAACAGCCCCGGAGTCGCGGTCTACCGCTCCACCGACGGCCACAACTGGGAGAACGAGGGCACCGCGCTCCGCAGCGTCTCGGCTCCGGCCGACCTCGAGGCCCCCTACTTCGACGCGCTCTACGACACCGTCGACGACTCCGGAGCCCCTCGCGCCGACCGCATCGCGGAGCTCGACCACCACCTCGACACGACGCAGGCCTCGCCGAACACCGCCATCTTCGAGCGCCCCAAGGTCCTCTTCAACGAGAAGACCGGCAAGTGGGTCATGTGGTGGCACTCCGACGGCCGCACCACCCCGGGCGGCAGCACCTACGCGCGCTCGATGGCGGGAGTCGCCGTCTCGGACAGCCCGACCGGGCCCTTCACGCTCCAGGGCGTCTACCGCCTCTACAACCGCACGGACTACAAGGCCTGCACCACCTCCGCCGTGCCCGGGCAGGCGCGGGACATGACCGTCTTCCAGGACGATGACGGCACCGCGTACATCTCCTACTCCTCCGAGGAGAACTACTCGCTCTACGTGGCGAAGCTCGACGCCGACTACACCAACGTCGAGCGGACCACCACGACCGACACCCTCGACGCGGACCAGTACTCGGCGGACGGGACGTACCCCTACGTCTTCGCCGACGGTGCGGCCGGAGCACCGGTGCGCGGCACCGACTTCCAGATCGTCAAGGAGTGCGGACACCTCGAGGCGCCCGCGATCTTCGCCAACGGCGGCAAGTACTACACGATCGCCTCCGGGGCGACCGGCTGGGCGCCGAACCCGCAGACCTACTACACCGCCGACTCGATCCTCGGCGCGTGGACCCGCGGAGTCGAGAAGGGCGACGCGAACGAGAACGTCGCCTACAACGCGATCCCGGAGGGCGGCGACGGCCTGCTCTCGATCGGCGACTCCCGCAAGACGACCTTCGGCTCGCAGTCGACGAACGTCCTCACCCTCGCTCCCGGCAAGTACGTCTACATGGGCGACCGCTGGAACGAGGGGAAGTCGGACTCGACGTACGTCTGGCTCCCGATGACGGTCGGCGAGAACGGCCGCCTCGAGATGCGGAACCCGGCTCAGGAGGACCCGGCGCGCTGGGGATCCGGCTGGGACCTCTCCTACTGGGACGACAAGGGGGTCGGCGAGGGCGTCTGGTCGGTCGTGGACGCTCGACTGCCGAAGCAGGTCCGCCGCGGTGCCGACATCGCCGCCGCGCTCCCCTCGACGGTCTCGGTCTCGAGCAACGGCTCGACCCGCGACGTCGCCGTGACCTGGGCCGCCCCCGGCCCCGCCGAGCTCGGCACGGTGCAGGTGACGGGCACGCTCGCCGCCGACGCCGGATTCTCCTCCGGCCGCCGCTTCACCCGCACGATCGAGGTGGCCGAGCCGGGCATCGCGAACCTCGCTCCCGGAGCGTCCGTCGCGGTCTCGAGCCGCACGGACCTCGCCGGCGAGCTGATCGACGACGACGTGGCGGGCAAGGGCTGGGACGACTGGTCCTCGGCCGGCTACCCGCGCGACAGCCGCCTCTCCTTCTCCTGGGGCTCGGCGCAGAACCTCGACTCGGTGACGGTCACCACCTACAAGGACGGTGCGACCGCCACCTGGCCCTCGCGGATCGAGGTCGAGTACCAGGTGAACGGCGCGTGGACGACCTCCTCGGTCGCCACCACCCTCAGCCAGGTCGCGACCGGATCCGCACCGACGGCGATCCTCGACCTGTCCTCCCTGCCCGACACCACCGGCCTCCGCCTCCACCTCACCAGCGCGGCGAACACGTGGCAGTCGATCTCGGAGGTGCAGATCTGGGGCACCGCGCCGCCGACGAACCTCTGCCGCGTCCCCGGAGCCGCGGTCTCGGCGTCGTTCAGCCAGACGAAGTACGCGACCCTTCCCGCGAAGAACGCCTGCGACGGCAACGTGAGCACCCCCTGGTCGACCTGGACCGACGGCACCTTCGCCGGCAGCGCCGAGTTCACGCTGACGAACACCGAGGCGCACCGCGTCGCCGGGCTCACCTTCACCAACGCCGAGGGCACCCTGGCGTCGGTGAGCGTCGCCTACCGCGCCCAGGACGGCACGTGGAAGCCGACCACCGCGCAGAACATCGCTCCGGCGGCGAACGGCTCGCTGACCACGATCCCGTTCGCGGCGGTCTCGGCCACCGGCCTGAAGCTGACCTTCTCCACGCCGGGCTCGTTCCTCAAGATCGGCGAGATCGTCGTCCCCGAGGCGGCCGCGCCGGCGCTGACGGCGCCGGTGACCGTGACGTCCCGCTGCGTCGCCGGGAAGGCGGTGCTGACCGTCCTCGCGAAGAACGGCGGCACCGCTCCGATCGACGTCGCGATGACCTCGGCCTACGGCTCGAAGACGGTCACCGCGGTGGCTGCGGGCGCGAGCGGATCGGCCGCGTTCACCACCCGCCTGGCGAGCATGCCGGGCAGCCAGGTGACGGTGACCGCCACGGCGGGCTCCGAGACCCTCACGCAGACGGTGGCCTACCCGGCCCGCGTCTGCTGAGCACGCGGCGACCGGTCGACCGGTCGTGACGGAGGAGGGAGTGCCCGCGGGCGCTCCCTCCTCTGCATCTGCGGCGCATCATCCGGCGCGCAGGGCGAGTGCGGGCTCGATGCGCGCGGCCCGGAGGGCGGGGGCGACTGCCGAGACCGCGCCCGCTCCGATCCCCGCCACGACTCCCGCCGCGGCGCTGAGCGGGTCGAGCACCGGCGCCCAGCCCTGCGCGGCGCTGAGCACGGCGGTCGCGAGGACCCCCAGAGCCAGGCCCGAGACGGCGCCCGCGGCTCCGATCACCGTCCCCTCGGCGAGGAAGAGCGCCCTGATGTCGGACCGTGTCGCTCCGACGGCCCGCCGCAGCGCGATCTCGCGGGTGCGCGCCGAGACGGCGAGGAACATCGAGGTCGCACTCGTCAGGCAGACCAGCACGAGCAGGAGCAGCGACACGAGGAGGAGGTTCGCGGCGAGGTCGCTGCTCACGCCCCGGCTGAGCAGCCGCAGGTCGGCGACCGTCTGGACGACCGAGCGCTCGGGGTGGGCGGCGTCGACGGCGTCCGGATCGCGGCCTCCGGATCATCCGGGATCTCGGGCCCCGAGGCGTGCGGCTCCGCAGGATCGAACCGGTGTCCGTGCTCTTCCGAGCACCAAATCCATTCGGAGCGGGCCTCCTCCCATCGGGGGTCGGCCGAGGAGAGCATTCCTGCGTCGTGAAGGACGTCGTAGGCCGGCCCTGCGACCGCTCGGGCGGCGTCGCTCCCGGAAGAGCGTCCGAGATGGGGCAGGCGCTCGATCGACTCGTCGCAGGCATCCGTCGCCGCACCCCACCCCGGATCGGCGTCTCCTCGAGCGATGGACGCCTGGTTCGCCGCTTCCAACGGTGCATCCCCAGAGTCGTCGAAGCCGTACCCCAGCCTGGCCGCCCGCTCGGGGCTCCAGATGCCGAAGGACGTGTCGGGGCGGGGTGGGAGCGCCGTCAGGTCGACCTCCGCGGGCGGGAAGGAACGGCCGCTCGCCCGGAGGCACTCCCTGAAGAGGAGGTTGTTCGCCTGGTCGATCCGGTTCAGCGCCTTCTCGTCGAGGAAGTACGCGTCCATCGGCGTCCTGATCGACTCCGTCGCAGGGTCGAGGACCGCGTGGACGTCGGCGTAGGGGCCGAGGTCGAGATCGGGCGCCGGCGGAGGTCCACTCTGAGAAGCACACCCGGCGGTGAGGAATGCGGTCGCGCACGCGGCGATGATGGCCGCCCCGCGGAAGGACGGTCGGACGACGGCCATGGAACTCTTTTCAGGAGGCGCTGAGGATGTGTCGGATCTTACGCCCATACGGGGATGGCCGGGCCCGCTGGCGCGCTCCGCGGCGCTCCACCCGGAAGCGGGGGTGCAGAGCTCTTCGCGCTCCTGGTAGGAATCACATGCGGGCGCATCGCAGAGCCCGCAGAACTGGACCGTCCGTGACCCGCACCACCCGCGCTCTCGCCGCGTTCGTCCCGACGACGGCCCTCGTGCTCTCCGTGGTGTTCGCCTCCGCCGCACTCGCGCCCGAGGCGATGACCGCTCCGGAAGCGGCGTCGACCCCGACCGCGACCTCGCCCGCGGACGACACGGGGTCGACTGCGGACCCCTCCGTTCCCGGTGCGGGATCCGGCGCCTCCGACCGCCGCTCCTCGAGCCCCTCCTCCGCGGACCCCGTCGAGCCCGCGCAGCCGACGACAGGCTCCTCCCCCGCGGACCGGCCCACCGCAGACCTGCCCGCCGACTCCCCCTCCGCCACCGCGCCCGACGCCGCCGATCCGCTCACCGGCGAGGACTTGGCTCGCACCCCACCCCTGCTGCACGACCTCGACGGCGTGGACGTCGACGTCGACATCACCCCTCCCGCGCAGCCCGGCTCCCTCTCGCTCTCGGTCGCCGCCGACGCCGTCGACCTCGTCGAGGCCGGATCCACGGCTGTGCAGCGCCGATTCACCGGCGGGCTGCCCCAGGTCACCGTCACCGACTCGCGGAGCGGCTCCCCGACGGCCTGGTACGTCCTGGCCTCGGCGAGCGCCCTCACCAGTGCGAGCGCGTCGATCGGAGCAGACCACCTCGGCTGGACCCCGCGGGTCCTCACCGGCACCGGCGCCGCCGCCGGCGGGCCGGTCGCCTCGGCACTCGAGGGCGGCACGGGCCTGCGCGACGCGCTGCTGCTCGGAGCCGCCGGCGGAGCCGGCACCTGGAGCGCCGACGCCGAGCTGCGGCTGCTCGCCGAACCCGACGTGGAGCCGGGCTCCTACCACTCGACGATCACGCTGTCGCTGTTCGCCTAGGCGCCGGCCGGCGCATCGCCCGGGGACGACGCTCCGCGGTCACTCCTGAGCGACCGCGACCGCCACCACGAGCGCCGAGTGGACCGTGGGCTCCGAGACGGCGAAGTACCGGCTCGAGCCCTCGATCCACGCCTCCGTCGCGCCCTCCCGGGTGCGGAAGCGGATCGGCTCGTCGCTGGACGTCCCGCGCCCGTCGGCCTTCGCGACCGCCTGCGAGCGCAGATCGGCGAGCACCTGCTCCGCCGTCGTCACCCCGGAGGCCACCCGATCGCGGACGCTGCGGGCGCGCACCGCGTCGATCCCGATGTCGCGGCCGGTCGCCAGCGCCGCGACGACTGCGCCGTCGCAGTGCGCGATGCTGATCCGCATCCGCTCCAGCGCCGGATGCTCGCCGCGGAGCGCCGGCCGGCCGTGCGGACCGGAGCAGCGCTCGCAGCGCGCGTCCACCGCGACCTCGAGCGGGTCGATCCCGAGCGTCTCGGCAGCGAGCTCGCGCACGAGCACCCGGCCCAGGAGGAAGCTGTCGCGGACCTCACGCCGCCCCGTCGCCTCGTACCGGAGGCGCTCGGCGAGGGTGAGCAGGCGCAGCATCCGGTGGCGGGCGGAGTCGAGGACCTCGGGCCGCGCCCAGCGCAGCTGCACGTCGTCGGTGGCGAGGAGGGGGAGTCCGGTCATGCCCCGGACGCTACGCACGCCAGGCGACATCGGCGTGACGGGAGGGTGGCCGGAGGGAGACGGGCCGCTGTTGACTGGGAGGCGTGCAGACCTTCCTCCCCTACCCCGACTTCCACCGCAGCGTCCGCGCCCTCGACAGCAAGCGGCTCGGCAAGCAGCGCGTCGAGACGCTGCAGGTCATGCGGGCGCTGACCGTCCCGGGGTACGGCTGGCAGAACCACCCCGTCACGCGGATGTGGCGGGGCTACCGGCCGGCGCTGATGACCTACCAGCGCGAGACCTGCGCGGAGTGGACGGAGCGCGGCTTCGCCGACACGTGCCTCGTGAAGACCGAGGAGGCCCTCGCCGCCGCCCCGGAGGATCTCGCCGCCTACCTGACCGGTGACCACCCGCTCCCGCCGTGGTTCGGCGACGAGCGGCTGCACCTCTCGCACCGCTCCAAGCTCGTGACCAAGGACGAGGACCACTACGGCCCGCTGTTCCCCGGCACGCCGCCGGGCCTCGACTACCTCTGGCCCGTCGGCGCCTGAGCTCAGGCCGCGGGTGGGCGCAGGAACGGGATCGCGATGCGCGGCCGGAACACCTCGCGCTGGTTCGCCTTCACCAGTCCGCAGATGATCAGCACGAAGTGCACCAGCCAGAGCACGGCGAACAGCGTGATCGGGATGCCGATCGGGTAGAAGTCCTTCGCGAGCGGGGTGTCGGAGGCGGCGAAGAGCAGCACGACGTGCGCACCGAGCGTCACGACTCCGATCAGGATCACGGTCAGCCCCCAGTTCGCCGCGTTCCGCGCGTTCTCCGCGGCGAGCCCGCCCTTCCTCCGGGCGGAAGGGTACACGGACGCCATGACGATGCCGCCCACGATCAGGCTGAGGAACGGGATCCCGATGAACGCGAGGAAGCCGAGAGCGTACGAGAGGGCGCCCGTGGGCGGTGCGGGGACGACCTGCGGGGGCGCGACCGGAGCGGCCTCCGAGGTCGTCGCGTCGGCCGGTCGGGGGTCGGAGGAGGGGCTCGCCATGCCGACAGCCTAGGGAACGCCGTCGCCCGGGTGGCGGTCAGGGTCTTTTCAGGCCTCTGGCCGGGCCTTCGTCTTCGGGGGCTCTCGGGTTAGTCTGTCGAGGTTGACCTGCCGCACGGAGCGTGCAGGGCGTCGGCCGCGGTCGTCGCAGCATCCGGGGGGATTCGCGAAGGAGAAGGTTTGGCGTCCGACAGAAGGACCACCGGTGGTGTGGTCAAGGCGATCGTGGGCTTCCTGGGCATGAGCGTCGTGGCCGGAGTCCTCGTGACCGTCACCGTCACCCCCGCCGTGGCGCTCGCCGGAGTCGCCGCGAACCAGTCGATCGGCGTCTTCGACGGCCTGCCCGACTACCTCGAGGTCGACAAGCTCTCCGAGAAGAGCAACATCTACGCGACCGGCTCCGACGGATCCCCGCAGCTGCTCGCCTCCTTCTACGTCGAGAACCGCGTCGAGGTGCCGCTCGACCGAATCGCCCAGGCCGCCAAGGACGCCGCCGTCTCGGGCGAGGACCCCCGCTTCTACGACCACGGCGGAGTCGACCTCCCCGGCACTCTCCGCGCCGTCGCGCAGACCTACGTGCTCGGCAACGACGTGCAGGGCGGTTCCTCGATCACCCAGCAGTACGTGAAGAACGTGCTCGTCGAGAAGGCCGTCCGCAACATCTCGGACGACGCCGAGCGCGCGGCCGCGATCGACGAGGCCACCCGCACCTCCCCCGAGCGCAAGCTCCGCGAGATGAAGCTCGCCATCGGCCTCGAGAAGCAGTACACGAAGGACCAGATCCTCCAGGGCTACCTCAACATCGCGTTCTTCGGAGGCACCACCTACGGCCTCGAGACCGCCGCGAACTACTACTACGCGACCTCGGCCGCGGATCTCTCGATCGCTCAGGCCGCGAGCCTCATCGCGATCGTCAACAACCCGGCCGTCCTGCGGATCGACCAGCCCGACAATCCGGACAACGGCGCCGCGAACGGCTACGCCCGCAACAAGGACCGCCGCGACTACATCATCGGCAAGATGCTCGAGGAGGGGAAGATCTCGCAGGAGGACCACGACGCCGCCGTGGCCACTCCGATCGAGCCCCGCATCACCCAGCCCAGCACCGGCTGCTCGACCGCGGGCAACGCCGGCTTCTTCTGCGACTACGTCACCAACGTCCTGAAGAACAACGAGATCTTCGGCGCCGACGAGGACACCCGCTGGACCAACTTCCGCCGCGGCGGCCTCGACGTCTACACGACGCTCGACGTCGGCCTGCAGGACGCGGCCGTCGCCGCCGTCGACGCGCAGGTCCCGCAGACCTGGAACTTCGACGTCGGGGCCGTCTCGGTCAGCGTCGAGGTCGGATCCGGGCGCGTGCTCGCGATGACCCAGAACAAGAAGTACTCGCAGGATCCGGACGTCCTCACGACCGACCCGTCCTACAGCGCCGTGAACTACAGCACCGATCAGGCCAACGGCGGATCCTCCGGGATCCAGCCGGGCTCGACCTACAAGCTCTTCACCCTCGTGGAGTGGCTGAAGGAGGGCCACAGCATCAACGAGTCGGTCGACGGCACCCGCAAATCCACCTGGGGCACCTTCACGGACTCCTGCGTCGCCGGCGGCACCGACACGAGCAACGAGACGAGCGCCAAGAACGACGAGGGCGGCACGGGCGAGGTCGGCACCCCGGTGTCCTTCACCAAGACCTCCCTCAACACCGGCTTCGTCGGCATGGCCCGTGAGCTCGACCTGTGCGGCATCCGCGACACCGCGGTCGACATGGGCGTGAAGCAGGGCAGCGGCGAGGAGCTCGAGCACAACCCGTCGTCGGTGCTCGGCACCAACTACGTCTCGCCCCTCTCGATGGCCGGCGCCTTCGCCACCATCGCCTCCGGCGGCACGACCTGCGACCCCGTCGCGATCGACCGCATCACCGACTCGGCCGGAGCCGACCAGCCGGTGCCCCCGGCGAACTGCCGCCAGTCGATCGACCGCAACGTGGCCGCCACCGCGGCCGTCGCCCTGCAGGCGACCTTCACCGGCGGAGGGACGGCCGTGGCCTCCCGCACCGGCGACGGGGTGCCGCTGATCGGCAAGACCGGCACCACCGACGACGCGAAGGCCACCTGGATGACCGGAGCGAGCACCCGCGTCGCGACCGCCGTCGGCGTGTTCAACGTGAAAGGCGACGCGAACCTGCGCCTCGGCCGCTACTCCTTCGACTCCGGATCCGCCGCCACCGCGCGCCACCGCATCTGGCCGGTCGTGATGCGCGCCGCCGACGCGAGGTACGGCGGCACCGACTTCCCGGAGGCCGACGGCTCGCTGCAGGTCGTCCCGAAGGTGGACATCCCGGACGTCGTCGGGCTCTCCTCCGCCGACGCCGAGGCCAAGCTCGAGGCGGCCGGCTTCGGCGTCGTCCAGGGCGGCACGGAGGCGAGCGACGCAGCGGTCGGGACGGTCACCCGCGCCGACCCGTCGGGCTCGGCCCCCCGGGGCACCGCGATCACCGTGTTCACCAGCTCCGGCGACCAGAAGATCGTGCCGAACGTGACGGGCCAGGATCTGGAGGCCGCGAAGAACGCCTTCGGCGCCGCCGGCTTCACGAAGATCACGCTCGCCTGCGCCGAGGACCCGAAGGCGCCCGACGCCGGCCAGGTCACCGGGCAGGAGCCGGCCGGCGGCTCCCCCGTCGCTCCGGACGCCACGCTGAAGGTGACGATCACCGCGAAGAAGTGCCCCTGACCGGCGCCTGACGGCTCGCGAGAACGCGTCCGGCCCACGAGGATCCTCGGATCCCGCGGGCCGGACGCGTTCTCGTCGGACGGCGGCGTCGGAGCCGGGGGCTACTGCCCGCGGCCCCGGATCGCGCCGACGATCGCGACGGTCGCGAAGTAGACGATGAGGGCCAGCACGCCGAACGAGGCGAGCGCCCCGCTGGCCTCGGCCCAGGGCCGCCGCTCGTCCGTCATCGTGCCGGGCATGACGATGTCGAGGGCGAACATGCCCACCGCCAGGGCGAAGCAGACCAGGCTCAGCACGAGCAGCGCCCGGACCGCCTTGCCCACGGGGTCGTAGTAGCGCGGGTTCGACATCGTGCCTCCGGTTCTCGTGCTCTCGTGTCTATCCCGCCCGGACCGCTGTGGCAAGCCGTGGGGATGCGAAGACCCCCGTCCCTCCCCCGCCGCGGGCGCTGCTCGCGGGAGGAGGAGGGACGGGGGTCCGAGCGGGACCGGCTACGCGGCCAGCGGGAGTGCGGCGGCCGAGGTCACCAGCAGCTCGCCGCCGACGGCGTCGACGCGGACCGCGCCTCCGTCGGAGACCTCGCCACTGACGAACAGGTCGGCGATCCGGTCGTCGATGGAGCGCTGCACGAGCCGGCGCAGGGGCCGGGCACCGTACTGCGGCTCGTAGCCGTTCTCGGCGAGCCAGTCGACGGCCGCCTCCGTCACCTCGAGCGTCACCTCGCGGGGGGCGAGGCGGGAGCGCGTGGTGTCGAGGACGATGCCGACGATCTCCCGCAGCTGCTCGCGGCCGAGGCGGCGGAACAGGACGATCTCGTCGATCCGGTTGAGGAACTCGGGCCGCATCGCCTCGCGGAGACGGCCCATGACGCGGTCGCGCAGGTCCTTCTCCGAGGCGAAGCCATCGGCCGACGCGTCGCTGTGAGCGACGAAGCCGAGCGCACCCGACCGCGAGGCCAGGAACTCCGACCCGAGGTTCGAGGTCATGATGATCACCGTGTTGCGGAAATCGACCGTCCGGCCCTGGCCGTCGGTCAGGCGTCCATCATCGAGCACCTGCAGCAGCAGGTTGAACACATCGGGGTGCGCCTTCTCGATCTCGTCGAAGAGGACCACCGAGTACGGGTTCCGGCGCACGCGCTCGGTCAGCTGACCGGCCTCGTCGTAGCCGACGTACCCGGGAGGGGCGCCGACCAGCCGCGAGACCGTGTGACGCTCGCCGAACTCGCTCATGTCGAAGCGGATCACCGACTGCTCATCGGCGAAGAGCGAGCCCGCGAGGGTGCGCGCCAGCTCCGTCTTGCCGACACCGGTCGGGCCGAGGAACAGGAACGAGCCGACGGGACGTGAGGAGTCGCCGAGGCCGGTGCGGCTGCGGCGGACGGCCCGGGCGACCGCGGTGACCGCGTCGTCCTGGCCGATGACCCGCTGGTGCAGCTCGGTCTCGAGGTGCGCGAGGCGCTCGCGCTCCCCCTCCGTGAGCCGCGACACCGGGATGCCGGTGGCGCGGGCGATGACGGCCGCGATCTCGGTCTCGCCGACCACCGCCTCCGCGGGGGCGCTGCCGGTGGCCGCGTCGAGCTCCGCCTGCACGGCGGTGATCTCGTCGCGGACGCGGGACGCCTCCTCGTAGTGCTCGGCCGAGACGGCCGCGTTCTTGTCGGCCTCCAGGGTCGCCAGACGCTCGAGCAGAGCGCCGGTGTCGACGCCCGCTCCCAGGCGGAGGCGGAGGCGCGCGCCGGCCTGGTCGATCAGGTCGATCGCCTTGTCCGGCAGCACGCGGTCGGTGAGGTACCGGGCCGAGAGCTCGACCGAGGCGCGCAGGGCGTCGTCCGTGAAGCGCACGCGGTGGTGCTCCTCGTAGGCGGGGCGCAGACCGTGCAGGATGGCGATCGCGTCCTCGATGCCGGGCTCCCCGACGCGGACCGGCTGGAAGCGCCGCTCCAGTGCCGGGTCCTTCTCGATGGTGCGGTACTCCTTGAGCGTGGTGGCGCCGACCAGGTGCAGCTCGCCCCGGGCCAGACGCGGCTTGAGGATGTTGCCCGCGTCCATGCCGCCCTCGCCGCCTCCGCCCGCACCGACGACGGTGTGGACCTCGTCGATGAAGACGATCAGCTCGCCGGCGTGCGCCGCGATCTCGTCCATGGTGCCGGTGAGGCGCTCCTCGAAGTCACCGCGGTAGCGGGTGCCGGCCAGCATGCCGGGGAGGTCGAGCGAGATCACGCGCTTGCCGCGCAGCTGCTCGGGGACCTCTCCCGAGACGATCGCGCGGGCCAGGCCCTCGACGATCGCGGTCTTGCCGACGCCGGCCTCGCCGACGAGCACCGGGTTGTTCTTGGTGCGGCGGCTGAGGATCTCGACAGTCTGCTCGATCTCGTCGGTGCGCCCGATGACCGGGTCGAGCCGGCCCTCGCGGGCGAGAGCAGTGAGGTCGGTGCCGAACCTGTCGAGCATCGGGGTGTCGGAAGAGGGCTCCCCCGCCTCCTGCTGCTGCGGGGCCTCGGCCTCGCGCATGCCCTGGGTGAGGGCCTCGGCGGTGACGCCGGCCCGGGCGAGGACCTGCCCGGCGGGGGCGTCCTGGCCGAGCACGAGCGCGAAGAAGAGGTGCTCGGGCTCGATGTAGGTCGAGCCGCTGGAGCGGGCGACCTGGTAGGCGTGGAACAGCGCGCGCTGCGCGCTGGGGGTGATGGTGGCCGCGTTCTGCGAGGCGTGGGCCTCGTCGGCCTGCGGGAGGCGCGCCTCCGCGGCGGTGGCGATGGCGGCGGGGTCGACGCCGATGCGGCGCACGGCCTGCGAGACGGTCTCGTCGTCGATGAGCACGCGGAGCACGTGCAGGGCGTCGAGCTCGGTCTGGCCGCGCTCGAGGGCGAAGCGTCCTGCGGACTGCAGGATGTCGCGGGTACGGGCGGTGAGGAATCGGCTGAGGTCGATCGACCGCGCCGCGCGGGCGCGCTCACCGTCGAGGTAGCGGGCGAGGAAGTCGTCGAACGAGCTCGCTCCGGCCTCGCTGTAGTTGTCGGGCACCTGTCCTCCTGAGGAAGTTGAGTCGGTTACGCTCAAGTTCAACGCAGGGGTGCCGTTCCTATTCCCGGACCAGGCTCACGTCCGCGAGATGCCACCTGTGGCGCTCCGGGACGGCGTGTCGCCCGTACAGGTGGCATCTCGCGGGGCGCACGAGAAGGAGGCACGCGCCCTCGCGGGTGCGTGCCTCCTCTGCGCCGACGCGCATTTCCTCCGGGGTGGGAGCTCTAGGGGACGAGGTAGCCCGCCGCGCGGAACAGCTCGTACCACTCCGGCCGCGTGAGCGGCAGATCGGAGCCGAGGGCCGCATCGCGCACGCGCTGCTCGGTGGTCGTGCCGAGCACGACCTGCATGCCCGCCGGGTGGCGGGTGATCCAGGCGGTGGCCACCGCGATCGCCGGGACGTCGTACTTCGCGGCAAGCCGGTCGATCGCGGCGTTCAGCTCGGGGTACGCCGGGTTGTCGAGGAACACGCCCGTGAAGAACCCGGCCTGGAAGGGCGACCACGCCTGCACGGTGATGTCGTTCAGGCGGCAGTAGTCGAGGATGCCGGCGTCGCGCATGACGGACTGGTCTTCGCCGACCATGTTCGAGGCGACGCCCTGCGCGATCAGCGGCGCGTGGGTGATCGAGAGCTGCAGCTGGTTCGCCACGATCGGCTGGTTCAGCGACTTCTTCAGCAGCTCGATCTGGTACGGCGTCTGGTTGGAGACGCCGAAGTGCTTCACCTTGCCGGACGCGTGCAGCTCGTCGAACGCACGCGCCACCTCGTCGGGCTCGACGAGCGCGTCGGGCCGGTGCAGGAGGAGGACGTCGATGTAGTCGGTCCGCAGCGCCTTCAGCGAGCCCTCGACCGAGGCGATCAGGTGCTCGTAGGAGAAGTCGAAGTACGGGCCGTCGCCGACGATGCCCGCCTTGGTCTGCAGCACGATCTGCTCGCGCTCGGAGGAGGTCAGCGCCATCGCCTCGGCGAAGCGCTCCTCGCACTGGTGCAGCATCTTGCCGTAGACGTCGGCGTGGTCGAAGAAGTCGATGCCGGAGTCGCGTGCGGCGCCGACGAGACCACGGATCGCCTCGTCGGTCATGTCGGGGATGCGCATGAGGCCGAGGACGACGTTCGGGGAGTCGAGACCGGAGGTGCCGAGGGGGACGTGCTTCAAGGGAGTGCTCCTTCGTTGGATACCTCGTCCACGGTAGGCGCCCCGCCTGGGCGCCGTCCAACAGGGGGTCGGGGTTGCATTCATCCGGCGGAGTGGTCACTGGTCCGCGTGCGCGATCGAGGACGGGACGACCTGGCGGTGCGCTGAGCGCCCGGATCCGTCTCTCATCCTCGGTTGCGTACCTTGTCGGCCCGAGCCCGCAGTGGAAGGCTTCCGGCATGACGATCGAGGTGCGCCCCGCGACCGTCTTCGACGAGGTCGCGACGATGGTCGGCCCGAAGAAGCCCGACTCGAACGTGTGCTGGTGCCTGAGCTACCGCCTCCTCTCGTCGAAGGAGAACCGCGAGCTGAAGGGGCCGGCGCGCGGGGACCGGGTGCGCGAGCTCGTGGCGGAGGACCCGCCTCCGGGCGTCGTCGCGTACGACGGCGACGAGGTGGTCGGCTGGGCGGCGGTGCACCCCCGGGCCGATACGAGCTTCGCGACGAACCGGCGCATCCCGCACGTGGACGGCCTCGACGTGTGGAGCGTGTGGTGCCTCCGCGTGCGGCCCGGCTTCCGCGGGCGCGGCATCTCGCATCCGCTGCTCCAGGGCGCCGTCGAGTTCGCCCGAGCCCACGGGGCCCCGGCGATCGAGGGCTACCCGGTCGACAACGCCGGCGCGGAGGTCGACCCGACGATGGCGTACGTCGGCACGCGCTCGCTGTTCGAGCGCGCGGGCTTCGAGAAGGCCGCGGACACGACCTCGGTGCTGAACGGCTTCCCGCGCGTGCTGATGCGGCTCGCCCTCTGACAGCGCCCACGACAGCCGCTCCGGCCCAGCTCCTGCGTCCGGTTCAGCTTCGGTGAGACCCTGCCGTGCCGCCCGAGGCGCCGCCGGCAGTACGGCGTCTCGCCGACGGGGCGGTGTCTCGCCGGGTGCGGCGTCTCGGCGCCCGACCGCCGCCCGGAGACGAGGAACGGCCCCTCACCCGCGAGGGGAGGGGCCGTTCGCCGTGGAGGCCGGGACGTGGTGTCGACGCCTAGAAGTCCCAGTCCTCGTCCTCGGTGTTCACGGCCTTGCCGATCACGTAGGAGGAGCCGGAGCCCGAGAAGAAGTCGTGGTTCTCGTCCGCGTTGGGCGAGAGGGCCGACAGGATCGCGGGGTTCACATCGGTGACCTGCTTGGGGAACATCGGCTCGTAGCCGAGGTTCATCAGCGCCTTGTTGGCGTTGTAGTGCAGGAACTTCTTGACGTCCTCGGTCAGGCCGAGCTGGTCGTAGAGGTCCTGCGTGTACTGCGCCTCGTTGTCGTAGAGCTCGTAGAGCAGCGAGAACGTGTAGTCCTTGATCTCGTCGCGCTTGGCCTGGTCGACCCGCTCGAGTCCCTTCTGGAACTTGTAGCCGATGTAGTAGCCGTGCACGGCCTCGTCGCGGATGATCAGGCGCACGAGGTCGGCCGTGTTGGTGAGCTTGGCGCGCGAGGACCAGTACATCGGCAGGTAGAAGCCCGAGTAGAAGAGGAACGACTCCAGCAGCGTGGAGGCGACCTTCCGCTTCAGCGGGTCGTCGCCGCGGTAGTAGTCCATCACGATGGACGCCTTCTTCTGCAGGTTCGGGTTCTCCATCGACCAGCGGAAGGCCTCGTCGATGTCCTGGGTGTTCGACAGGGTCGAGAACACCGAGGAGTACGACTTGGCGTGGACCGATTCCATGAACGCGATGTTCGTGTAGACGGCCTCCTCGTGAGGCGTGATCGCGTCCGGGATCAGCGAGACGGCGCCGACGGTGCCCTGCACGGTGTCGAGCAGGGTGAGGCCGGTGAACACGCGCATCGTGAGCTGCTGCTCCTGGTGCGTGAGCGTGTTCCACGACTGGATGTCGTTCGACAGCGGGACCTTCTCGGGCAGCCAGAAGTTGCTCGTGAGGCGGTTCCACACCTCGACGTCCTTGTCGTCCTGGATCCGGTTCCAGTTGATCGCCTGGACGGAGTCGACGAGCTTGAGCTTCTCGGGGGGAGTCATGATTCCTTCTCGCTGCTGCGGATGGGTCGTGCGGAGGGGGGTGGGGCGGCGTGCTCTAGAGCATGCACGAGACGCACTGGTCGAGCTCGGTGCCCTCGAGCGCCAGCTGACGGATGCGGATGTAGTAGATCGTCTTGATGCCCTTGCGCCAGGCGTAGATCTGGGCGCGGTTCACGTCGCGGGTGGTCGCGGTGTCCTTGAAGAAGAGCGTGAGCGAGAGGCCCTGGTCGACGTGCTGCGTGGCCGCGGCGTAGGTGTCGATGATCTTCTCGTAGCCGATCTCGTACGCGTCTTGGTAGTACTCCAGGTTGTCGTTCGTCATGAACGGCGCCGGGTAGTAGACGCGGCCGAGCTTGCCCTCCTTGCGGATCTCGATCTTCGACGCGATCGGGTGGATCGAGGACGTCGAGTTGTTGATGTACGAGATCGAGCCGGTCGGCGGGACGGCCTGCAGGTTCTGGTTGTAGATGCCGTGCTCCATGACCGAGGCCTTGAGCGCGCGCCAGTCGTCCTGGGTGGGGACCGCGATGCCCGAGTCGGCGAAGAGGCGGGCGACGCGCTCGGTGGCCGGCGCCCACTCCTTCTCCGTGTAGGTGTCGAAGAACGCGCCCGAGGCGTACGTCGAGTCGGCGAAGCCCTCGAAGGTGGTGCCGCGCTCGATGGAGAGGTTGTTGGAGGCGCGCAGGGCGTGGAACAGCACCGAGTAGAAGTAGATGTTGGTGAAGTCGATGCCCTCCTCGGATCCGTAGTGGATCCGCTCGCGGGCGAGGTAGCCGTGCAGGTTCATCTGGCCGAGGCCGATGGCGTGCGACTTGTCGTTGCCGTCCTCGATCGAGCGGACCGAGGTGATGTGCGACTGGTCGGACACCGAGGTGAGGCCGCGGATCGCGGTCTCGATGGTGCGGCCGAAGTCGGGCGAGTCCATCGTCAGCGCGATGTTCAGCGAGCCGAGGTTGCAGGAGATGTCCTTGCCGATCTGCGCGTAGGAGAGGTCCTCGTTGTAGGTCGTCGGGGTGTTGACCTGGAGGATCTCGGAGCAGAGGTTGGACATGTTGATGCGGCCCTTGATCGGGTTCGCCTGGTTCACCGTGTCCTCGAACACGATGTAGGGGTAGCCCGACTCGAACTGGATCTCGGCGATGGTCTGGAAGAACTCGCGCGCCGAGATCTTGGTCTTCTTGATGCGCGGGTCGTCGACCATCTCGCGGTACTTCTCCGAGAGGGAGATGTCACCGAAGGGGATGCCGTAGACGCGCTCGACGTCGTAGGGCGAGAAGAGGTACATGTCCTCGTTGTTCTTCGCGAGCTCGAACGTGATGTCGGGCACGACGACGCCGAGGGAGAGCGTCTTGATGCGGATCTTCTCGTCGGCGTTCTCGCGCTTGGTGTCGAGGAAGCGGAGGATGTCGGGGTGGTGCGCCGAGAGGTACACCGCTCCCGCGCCCTGGCGCGCGCCGAGCTGGTTGGCGTAGCTGAAGCTGTCCTCGAGGAGCTTCATCACGGGGATGATGCCCGAGGACTGGTTCTCGATCTGCTTGATCGGGGCGCCGGCCTCGCGGATGTTCGAGAGCGAGAGGGCGACGCCGCCGCCGCGCTTGGAGAGCTGGAGCGCGGAGTTGATGCCGCGGGCGATCGACTCCATGTTGTCCTCGATGCGCAGCAGGAAGCAGGAGACGAGCTCGCCGCGCTGGGCCTTGCCGGTGTTGAGGAAGGTCGGGGTCGCGGGCTGGAAGCGGCCGGCGACGATCTCCTCGACGAGGGCGGTCGCGAGCGTCTCGTCGCCCTGGGCGAGGCCGAGGGCGGTCATCACGACGCGGTCCTCGAAGCGCTCGAGGTAGCGCTTCCCGTCGAACGTCTTGAGCGTGTACGAGGTGTAGTACTTGAACGCGCCGAGGAAGGTCGCGAAGCGGAACTTCTTCGAGTACGCCAGGTCGTTGAGCTGCTGGATGAACTCGAACGAGTACTGGTCGAGCACGGCCTGCTCGTAGTACTCCTTCTCGACCAGGTAGTCGAGGCGCTCCTTGAGCGTGTGGAAGAACACCGTGTTCTGGTTGACGTGCTGCAGGAAGAACTCGCGAGCGGCCTCGCGGTCCTTGTCGAACTGGATCTCTCCGTTCGGGCCGTAGAGGTTCAGCATCGCGTTGAGCGAGTGGTAGTCCATCTGTGCGGCGTCGCGGGGAGCGTCGATCACTGCTGCGTCCAAAACGTGTCCAATCCTTCGTCGACGGCGCGGACGTCGTCGGGTGTTCCGAATACTTCGAATCGATAGAGGTGCGGCACCTCGCACTTGCGGGCGATGATGTCGCCGGCGAGGCAGTACGCCTCGCCGAAGTTCGTGTTGCCGGCGCCGATGACGCCGCGGATCAGGGAGCGGTTGCACGGATCGTTGAGGAACCGGATGACCTGCTTGGGGACCGCCCCTCCGCCGTTGCCCCCGCCGTAGGTGGGGAGGACGAGCACGTACGGCTCGTGGACGTGGAGCGTGCCGAGGGCGGCTCCGTCGCGGCGGGCGTGGAGCGGGATGCGCTGCGCCGGCCGTCCGAGCTTCTCGATGAACCGGTGCGTGTTCCCCGAGCTGCTGGAGAAGTACACGAGCCCGCTCATCCTCCGGCCCCTCTCCTCGTCAGCTGCTGTCTCGGTCCCGCCTCTGAGGTGCACGGGTGGTGAGCCGCAAGGCGGAGAAGGAAGCCGTAGCGGCGCTACGGCGCCCGCCGACAACGCCGCGGATCGCCGCTCGTGCGCCTCAGAGGGTCGCGATCTTGTCGGGGCGGAAGCCGGACCAGTGATCGTCGTCCGTGATGACGACCGGCGCCTGGAGGTAGCCGAGGGCCTTGACGGCCTCGAGGGCCTTCTCGTCCACGGAGAGGTCGAACACCTCGTAGTCGATGCCCTTGCTGTCGAGGGCGCGGTACGTCGCGGTGCACTGGACGCAGGAGGGCTTGGTGTAGACCGTCACAGCCATGGGTGTCGCCTTTCGGAGGGGGGTGTCCCGGTGCCGCTCCCCGACCGGCGGCTCGCGATGCGGGCGGGGTCGGAGGATGGTCCGGGTGAGTTCTGGGTGCCGGTGGGGCTCTCGCTCCGACCTGCTCAGCAATACTACATATAGGGGGCGGGCCGGTGTCAGCCCACTAGACGTAGTAGTTACAGCCGTGTAGTTATCCACCGGTTCCTCCCCCGTTCATCCACAGGCCGGAGCCCGTGGAACCGCGGAAGGACGCGGATCCGGACGAACCGTCCACAGGTGTGGACAGAAGGATCCCGTTCACTGTGTACAACGCGCCACGGCGTGTCGGCATGCCCGACCGGTGGGGTCCGCGCGGCGGCCCGACCACACGATGTGGGGGTCGGATCGCATCACGGGGCATGCCCGGACGGTACGCCCGACCACCGACACCGCGAGTGGTCAGAGCAGCCGTGCGGCCCACTCCCGGGCGACGGCGCGCAGGTGCGGGAGCGGGTCCGCGAGGGCCGCGGACGAGGAGCCCGCCGCCTCGGTCAGCGACGCCGCCGCGGAGAAGCCGGAGGTCGGCGCCGCGATCGCCCCGGCGACGAGGAGCGTCCGCGCCCCGACCGCCTCGGCGAGTGCGAGGACGTGCACAGGGACCTTGCCCGAGGCGGACTGCGCGTCGAAGCGCCCCTCCCCCGTGATCACGACGTCCGCGCCCGCCAGGAGAGCCGGAAGCCCGATCGCCCGTCCGACGGCGCCGGCGCCGGAGGTCGGGCGCGCGCCCCAGGCGAGCAGCCCGAAGCCCGTCCCGCCCGCCGCCCCCGAGCCGGGCGCCTCGGGATCCGCCTCCAGATGCGCGGACAGACGGCGGAGGCCGCTCTCGAGGAGGAGGACGTCCTCCGGGCCGGCCCCCTTCTGCGGCCCGAAGACGCGGGCCGCCCCGGAGTCGCCGAGCAGCGGGGTCGTGACGTCGCTGAGCACGACCGCGCCTCCGGGCGGCGGAGGACGGAGCCCGCGGAGGTCGGCGGCGGCGAGCGCGGGCAGCGCACCGCCTCCGTCGCCGAGGTCGCGGCCGGAGGCGGTGGTGAAGCGGGCGCCGAGCTCGCGGAGCGCCCCGACTCCGCCGTCGGTCGAGGCGCTGCCGCCGATCGCCAGCAGCAGGGCGTGCGCCCCCGCGTCGAGGGCGGCGGAGATCGCACGGCCGAAGCCGCGGGTGTGCGCGGTGAGCGGGCGGAGCGGGTCGAGCAGCGTGATGCCGCTCGTGGAGGCGAGCTCGACGACGGCGGTCCCGTCGGGGAGCAGCAGCCACCAGGCGCGGACCGGCCGGTCGTCCGGGCCGGGCACGACGACCGGCAGCCGAAGCGACCCCGGGACCGCGAGCGCGAAGGCGTCGACCGTGCCCTCTCCCCCGTCGGCCATCGGTGCGAGGACGACCTCGTCCCCCGAGCGCGCAGCGCTCCAGCCCTCGGCGATCGCGCGCGCGACCTCGACCGCGCTCGCCGACCCCTTGAAGGAGTCGGGCGCGACGACGACCCTCAGCCTGCTCACGCGCTCAGTGTGGCACCGCGCCCGGCGCGGCCTCGAGCGGTCGCCCGTCCGCGACGGCGCGGAGAGGGCCGCAGCCGCACCGCGCCGCCGCTCAGAGCGGAGTCGCTAGCCGGTAGCCGCGCTTGATCACCGTCGCCACGAGCCGCGGTTCGGGGAGGGCCTGACGGAGGCGGCTGACGGCGACGTCGACCGCGTGGTCGTCCAGAGCCTCCGGCGCGGAGGCCGCGAGGACGTGACGCGCGACGGTCGCGCCCTCGGCGGCGACGAGAGTCCGGAACAGTGCGAGCGCGACCGGGGTCAGCGCCACCCGGATCCCGCCCAGGACGGCGTGCCGGCCGCGGAGCTCGAGAGTGCCGAAGGCCGTCTCGATGCGGGGCGACGCCTGCTCGAGGTGCTCGCAGGTCAGGCGGATGAGCGCGCCCATCCGGAACCGGTCCGGCACGACCGGGAGGATCCCTGCCTCGACCAGGGGTGCCGCGGTCACGGGGCCGACGGCGGCGGCGACCACCGTCTCGCGGAACGCCGCCTGGAGGTCGTCGAGGCGGCCCGCGGCCTCCGCGACCGTGAAGAGCGCCTCCACCGCCGGCGCGCTGGTGAAGGTGACAGCGTCGATGCCCCCTCCGCAGACCGCGTCGATCAGCCGCAGCACCCGGGCCGAGTCCTCGTGCACGCTCCAGCGGTAGGGCGCGGCCGTGAGCACCCGGGCGCCGGCGTCGCGGAGACGCTGCAGCTGAGCCGGATCGGTGAATCCGTGCAGCTGCACCGCGATCGTGCGGCCGGCGACGCCCTCGCGCAGGGCCAGGTCGACGAGGGAGGTGGTCGTCTCGCGCTCGCTCATCCCGTGGTCGTCGAGACCCGCCGCACGGATCGCTCCGCGCGCCTTGGGTCCGCGGACGAGGATCCGCGCGGAGGACAGCGCGTCGGCCAGCTCGATACCCGCGGCGTCCGCGGCCTCGAGCCAGCGCCGGAGGCCGTAGGAGGTGGTGGCGAGGAGCACGTCGGGGCGGGCGGCGACGATGGCGCGGGTCTCCTCCTCGAGCGCGCCCTCAGTGTCGACGCCGCGCATGCGGATGGTGGGGGCGTGTGTGACGGCGGCACCGCGGCGCTCGAACGCGGCGATCAGGTCCTCGGAGCGGCGGTCGGAGGTGACCCCGATGCGGAAGCCGTCCAGCTGGTCGGGTCGGAACCCCACGGCGGCGTCGGGATCGGTGCCGGTCATGCTCGGCCCCCTCGGGGTCTCACGCGGTCAGTGCATCGACCGCTCGGGCGATGCTCTCGGGGTCCCCCGCATCATGGCACGCGGCCTGCCGGACCACCTCGCCGATGACGATCACGGCGGGCGAGCGCGGTGCCAGCTCGGCGAGCAGGCCGAGCACTGCGCCGACCGAGGAGACCGTCGTGCGCTGGTCGCGCGACCAGCCCCGCTCGACGATCGCGAGGGGCATGTCGGCGCGCATCCCCGCGCGCTGCAGCCCGGCGACGAGGTGCGGCAGCGTGTTCACTCCCATCAGCACCACGATCGTCCCGCCCAGCCCGGCCAGATGGCCGAGCTCCTCCTCGCTGAACGGCGCGTGGCCCGAGACCACGGTGAAGGCCCTGCTGACCTCGCGGTGGGTGACTGGGATTCCGGCGGCGGCGGGCACCGAGATCGCGCTGGTCACTCCGGGGACGACCGTGGAGCCGACGCCGGCGAGCCGGCACGCGCGCACCTCCTCCGACCCGCGTCCGAACACGAACGGATCGCCGCCCTTCAGGCGCACGACGTCCAGGCCCGCGAGGGCCCGCACGATCATCAGCCGCTCGATCTCGTGCTGCGGCACCGCGTGATGCCCGGGCGTCTTGCCGACGTCGATCAGCTCGGCGCCGGGCGCCCACTCGGCCAGGCCTTCGTGCGGACCGAGCCGGTCGTAGAGCACCACGTCCGCGTCGCGGAGGGCGCGGCGGGCGGCGAGGGTCATCAGATCCGGATCGCCGGGGCCGCCGCCGACGATGCTGACGTGCCCGACCGGCCGGGTCGGCGCGGGGGCCTCGTCGACGATCCAGGGGCAGAGGTCGGCCGCCGCCGCTCGGAGCGGTGCCGGCCCCTCCACCCACACGATCAGGGCCGGGGGCGCCTGGGTGAGCGCGTCCTCCGCCTCGTGCCGCTGGACGAGTGCGCCGGCGGCACGGTAGCGGGTGACCACGCGGCGGGTCCCGGAGGCGGTGCCGATCACGAGCACGCGGCGTCCGGCGAGGTCGAGGGAGAGCTGCATCACGAGTCCGATCCGATCCCGGCCGGACCGACGGGGATCCTCGGCCCCGCGACCAGCACGGGTCCGTCCGGTCTCTCGTCCCGGCCTGCGGGCCGGACCTGCCCGCGCTCGCGCACGGTCGCGACGCGCGGATCCGCGGTGTCCGGGGCGTTCACGAAGGAGCGGAACCGGCGGAGCCGGTCCGGATCGGCGAGCGTCGCCGCCCACTCGTCGACGTAGGTGTCGACGTGCGTGGCCATGGCGGCCTCCAGCTCGGCGGCGATGCCGAGCGAGTCCTCGCAGACCACCTCGCGAACGTGCTCGAGTCCGCCGGGGAGCTCCTCCTGCCAGCGGGCGGTCCGCTGGAGCCGCTCGGCCGTGCGCACGTAGTACATGACGTAGCGGTCGATGTAGCGCACCAGGGTCTCGTCGTCGAGATCCTGTGCCAGCAGCTGGGCGTGCGCCGGCTGGTAGCCGCCGTTGCCGCCGACGTAGAGGTTCCAGCCGAGGTCGCTCGCGATGACGCCGATGTCCTTCCCCCGCGCCTCGGCGCACTCGCGGGCGCAGCCGCTGACCCCGAGCTTGAACTTGTGCGGCGAGCGGAGACCCCGGTACCGCTCCTCGAGGAAGACCGCCATCCCGACCGCGTCCTGGACTCCGAAGCGGCACCAGGTCGATCCGACGCACGACTTGACCGTGCGCAGCGACTTGCCGTACGCCTGACCCGACTCGAAGCCGGCGTCGACGAGGAGGCGCCAGATCTCGGGCAGCTGCTCGAGGCGGGCGCCGAACATGTCGATCCGCTGCCCGCCGGTGATCTTCGTGTAGAGGCCGTACTGCTCGGCGACCTCGGCGATCACCTTGAGCTTCGCCGGCGTGATCTCGCCCCCGGGGATCCGCGGGACGACGGAGTAGGTGCCGTCCTTCTGCATGTTGGCCAGGGCGCGGTCGTTGGTGTCCTGCAGCGGCGCCTGGCCGCCGTCGAGGATGTAGGCGTTCGTCTGGGTGGCGAGGACGGAGGCGATCACCGGCTTGCAGACGTCGCAGCCCAGCCCGGAGCCGAAACGCTCCATCACCTGCTCGGCCGAGTGCAGCCCGAGGATGCGGACCGACTCGAACAGCTCGCTGCGGCTGAGCGCCACGTGCTCGCAGAGGGCGCGGGAGACCTCGACGCCCGCACGGATCAGCTCCGTGTCGAGCAGCTTCTTCACCAGGGGCACGCACGATCCGCACTGGGTGCCCGCGCGGGTGCAGGCCTTGAGCGGCCCGAGCTCGGTGCACCCCTCGCCGATCGCGTGGCGGACCTCGCCGACCGAGACGTTGTTGCACGAGCAGACCTGGGCGTCGTCCGGAAGATCGCCCGAGGGCGCCTCCGCCCCCGCCGCCGCGAGGTAGGCGCCGGGCTCGGCCGGCAGCTCGCGCCCCAGCAGCGGGCGGAGGGAGGAGTAGGGGCCCGCGTCGCCGACGAACATCCCGCCGAGCAGCGTGCGCGCATCGTCCGAGACGACGACCTTCTGGTAGAGACCGCGGGCCGGATCGGCGTAGACGACCTCGAGCGCTCCCTCCGTGGTGCCGAGGGCGTCGCCGAAGCTGGCGACCTCCACGCCTGAGAGCTTGAGCTTGGTGGCGTCGTCGACGCCCGGGAAGGTCGCGTCGCCGCCGAGGATCCGGTCGGCGACCACCTCCGCCATCGCGTTGGCGGGTGCGACGAGCCCGACGGTGCGGCCGTCGATCGCGGCGACCTCGCCGATGGCCCAGACTCCCGCCCTGCTGGTGCGGCACGCCTCGTCGACGACCACGCCTCCGCGCGGTGCGACCTCGATCCCGACCGCTCGGGCGAGCTCGTCGCGCGGCGTGATCCCGATGGAGAAGACCACGAGATCGGCGCTGATGCTGCTGCCGTCGGTCAGCGCGACGCCGAGCACCGTCCCGGTCGGCGAGGTGAGGATCGCGGTGGGCCGGTTGCCGAGGTGCAGCGCGATCCCCTGCGCCGAGATGATGCGGCCGAGGGCCTGCCCGGCGCCCTCGTCGAGCTGCGCGCTCATCAGCCAGCGGCCGGAGTGGACGAGGGAGGTGCGCGCACCGAGCCGGTGCGCGCCTCCCGCCGCCTCGAGGCCGAGCAGACCGCCGCCGACCACGGCCACGATCGCGGGGCGGCCGCGCCGGGCGCGGAACGCGGCGAGCTCGGCGACGAGCCCGTCCACGTCCTCGAGCGTGCGGTAGACGCGGCCGTGCTCAGCGCCCTCGATCGGCGGGACCGTGGCGGAGGAGCCGGTCGCGAGGACGATCTCGTCGCCCTCGAGGGAGCGGCCGTCCGCGAGCTCGACGCGCAGGTGGTCGGGATCGATCGCGACGACGCGGGAGGAGGTGATCAGCCGCGCCGACTCCCACAGAGCGCCGTCGCCCAGAGTCAGGTCGTGCTCGCCGTCGAGGCGCTTCGAGAGTGCGACGCGGTCGTAGGGACGGTGCACCTCCTCGCCGAGGACGGTGATCTCCAGCGCCTCGTCGCCGGCCCGGGTGACGAGCGCGTCGACCAGGCGGTGCGCGGCGGGTCCCGCTCCGACGACGAGCACGCGTCGGGGCCGGGCGGCGGTGTTCGCTCCAGGAGTCATGACGTCCACCGTAGGGACGGTCCGTTTCCCCGTCGTTGCCCCGGTGTAACAGCGTGTGACGCGCGCCTCTCGGCGAGCGCCGCCGGCCGTGAGGGCTTCGTTACGCCCGTGACACCGGAGGCGTGCTCGCACGAAACGCGCGATCCCTACCGTTGCCTCATCGCGACCGACCGGACGCGGTGGCCCACGTGCAGGAAGAAGGCGCAGCGATGACCCTCCTCGATCGGCTCGCCCCCACGACCGCCACCACCTGGGTGCCGGTCTGCGCCGTCGGCGACCTCGAGCCGCTCTGGGGCGAGGCCGCCCTGGTCGGCGGTGTGCAGCTCGCCCTGTTCCTCCTGCCCGACGGGCGGGTGCGGGCCGTCTCGAACCTCGACCCCGCGACCGGCGCGGCCGTGCTCTCGCGCGGCATCGTCGGCTCGCGTCTGGTCGACGGCGTGCAGCGGCCCACGATCGCCTCGCCCCTGCACAAGGACGTCTTCGACCTCGAGACCGGCGCCTGCTTCACACGAGCGGAGCTGCACCTCGCCACCTGGCAGGTGCGCCAGAGGGAGGGGAGGATCGAGGTCGCCCAGCGGACCGCTCTGGTCGCCGCGTCCCACGGAACCTCCGATGACGACGGGAGGCGTGCCGTCGCCGCACTGGTCGATGCGGTCCGCCGGGCCAACCCGGCGCTGGACGTGCTCGACTCCTTCGTCGACGTGCAGCAGCCCGACGTCCCCGCGACCCTGGGCGCTCTCGAGCCGGGCCGGCCGGTGGTGGTCGTGCCGCTGCTGCTCTCGGCCGGCTACCACGTGCACGTCGACCTCGCCGAGGCCGCGGCGGAGGCGGAGCGGCCGGTGCGGGTGTCGGGCGCGCTCGGACCCGATCCCCGCCTGGCGCGCGTGCTCGCCCGCCGGCTCCACGAGGCGGGGCTCGACGACGGCGACCGCGTCGTGCTCGCCGCCGCCGGCTCGAGCGACGCCGGCGCCGTCGCGGACTGCTGGACCACCGGCCGCCTCCTCGCCGCCGAGCTCGGCCGCGAGGTGAGCACCTCGTTCATCTCGGCCGCTGAGCCGCGGGTCGCGGAGGCGGTCGCCGCCGAGCGCACCGCCCACCCCGGCGCGCGCGTCGTGGTCGCCACCTACCTGCTCGCGCCCGGCTACTTCGCCGGCCTGGCCGCCTCCGCGGGGGCCGACCTCGCCTCCGCTCCCCTCCTCACCGCCGTCGATCCGCCCGCCCGCGAGCTGGTCGACATCGTCTCGGAGCTGTTCGGGCGCAACGCCTGACGCCTCCTCCCCGCACCACCACCGCTCCACCTCCCCGTCCCGAGCGCGCCCTCGCGCGCGCCACCCACCCTCCGGAGGACCACGATGACTGCTGCACCCCCGACCACCGCCCCCACGACCGCCGCCGCTTCCACCGGCATCATCCGACGGCCGGGCCGCTGGATCGACGGCTGGAACCCCGAGGACCCCGCCCAGTGGGAGGCGGAGGGACGCTCCGTCGCCGCCCGCAACCTGAGGTGGTCGATCTTCGCCGAGTTCCTCGGCTTCGTCGTCTGGCAGCTCTGGTCGGTCGTGGTCGTCTCGCTGCCGGCGGCCGGATTCGCCTTCGACACCGGGCAGATCTTCTGGCTCATCTCGATGCCGAGCCTCGTCGGCGCCACCCTGCGGATCCCGTACACGTTCATGGTCCCCCGCTTCGGCGGCCGCAACTGGACGATCGTGTCGGCGGGCCTCCTGCTGATCCCCAGCGTCGGACTCGGCATCGCGGTCTCGAATCCGGAGACCCCGTTCGGCGTCATGCTCCTGGTGGCCGCGCTCGCCGGCTTCGGTGGCGGCAACTTCGCCAGTTCGATGGCGAACATCACCTTCTTCTACCCGCATGCGCAGAAGGGCTGGGCTCTGGGGCTCAACGCCGCGGGCGGCAACCTGGGCGCCTCCGTCGCGCAGCTCGTCGTGCCGATCGCGATCACCGTCGGCGCCGCGGCCACGCTGAACCTGCCGATCGCCGGCTTCCTCTGGGTCCCCCTGATCGTCGTGGCGATGATCGGCGCCGCCAAGCGCATGGACAACCTCTCGACCGCGAAGTCCGACGTCGCCGCCTCCCTCGCCGCGCTCCGCGAGCCGCACCTCTGGCTGCTGGCCGTGCTCTACATCGGCACCTTCGGGTCCTTCATCGGATTCGCCGGCGTGTTCCCGAAGCTCATCGCCGACACGTTCCCCGAGTTCTCCGGCTTCGCCGTCGGCTCGGCGACGGTCGGCCTCGCGTTCCTCGGCTCCCTGGTGGGCTCGCTGTCCCGCCCCTCCGGCGGCCGTCTGGCCGACCGCTTCGGCGGAGCGCCTGTCACGGTCCTCGCCTTCGTCGCCATGGGCGCCGGGATCCTCGGCGTGATCGCGACGCTGCCGCTCGGCAGCTTCTGGCTCTTCCTCGCCTGCTTCCTCGTGCTCTTCTCGGCGGCCGGCATCGGCAACGGCGCGACCTACCGCATGATCCCCACGGTGTTCGCCCTCCGCGCCCGCCAGCGCGGTGACGACGGCATCGGCGCCCAGCGCACGTCCGCCGCGGCGCTCGGCCTGATCTCGGCGATCGGCGCCTACGGCGGCTTCGTGATCCCCCAGCTGCTCGGCTTCTCCAAGACCGAGTTCGGCGACTACACGACGGCGCTGGGCTGGTTCGTCGGCGCCTACGCGGTGATGCTCGCGATCACCGCCGGCGTCTACCTCCGCCTCGCCGCGAAGACGGGGACCCGGATCTGACGATGAGCGCCCCCGCCCCGACCGATTCCCACTGCCCCTACTGCGCCCTGCAGTGCGCGATGACGCTGACACCCGCGACGGGCCCCGTACCCGTGGCGGTCGAGGGGAGGGAGTTCCCGACGAACCGGGGCGGGCTCTGCGCGAAGGGCTGGACCTCCGCCGAGCTGCTGGCGAGCGGACAGCGCCTGGTCTCCCCGCTGCTGCGCGGTGCCGACGGCGTCC
Source organism: Rathayibacter sp. AY2B3 (assembly GCF_002931755.1). NCBI lineage: Bacteria > Bacillati > Actinomycetota > Actinomycetes > Micrococcales > Microbacteriaceae > Rathayibacter > Rathayibacter sp. AY2B3. Next base: position 50,754 of record NZ_PSUG01000013.1, read on the forward strand.
TCGCGGAGGCGTCGTGGGAGGAGGCGCTCGACGCGGTCGCCGGAGCGGTGCGCGGCGTGCGGGCGCGGCACGGCGCCGACGCGGTGGCCGTCTTCGGCGGCGGGGGCCTCACCAATGAGAAGGCCTACCAGCTCGGGAAGTTCGCTCGGATCGCTCTCGGCACCTCCCGGATCGACTACAACGGCCGCTTCTGCATGTCCTCAGCCGCGGCGGCCGGCAACCGCGCCTTCGGCGTCGATCGCGGACTGCCGTTCCCGGTGTCCGACCTCGACGACGCCGACACGATCCTGCTCCTGGGCTCGAACGTCGCGGCGACGATGCCGCCGCTGCTCGCCCACTTCGCCGGTGCCCGCTCGCGGGGCGGCCTGGTGGTCGTCGACCCGCGCCGCTCGGCCACCGCCCGGCTGACGGAGGACGGCGCCGGCACGCATCTGCAGCCCGCCCCCGGGACGGATCTGCCGCTCCTGCTCGGGCTGACCCACCTGGTCTTCGCCGAGGGCCTCGCCGACACCGCCTACCTCGCCGCGCGCACGACCGGCGCCGATGCGGTGCGCCGCAGCGTCTCGGCGTGGTGGCCGGAGCGCACCTCCGCGGTCACGGGCGTGCCGACCTCGCTCCTCCGCTCCCTCGCGCGCCGGCTCGCCGAGGGGCGGTCGTTCGTGCTGACCGGCCGCGGGGTCGAGCAGCATGTCGACGGCACCGACACCGCGACCGCCGCGATCAACCTCGCTCTCGTGCTCGGCCTGGTGGGCCGCGAGGGGTCGGGGTACGGCACGCTCACCGGTCAGGGCAACGGCCAGGGCGGACGCGAGCACGGCCAGAAGGCCGATCAGCTCCCGGGGTACCGCTCCATCCGCGATCCGGAGGCGCGGCGCCACGTAGCCGCCGTCTGGGACGTGACGCCCGAATCGATCCCGGGCCCGGGGCTGCCCGCCACCGCCCTGCTCGCCGAACTCGGACGCTCCGTGCACTGCCTGCTGGTGCACGGCTCCAACGTGGTCGTCTCGGCCCCGGACGCCGACGCCGTCCGCGCCGGGCTCGAGGCCCTGGACACGCTGGTCGTCTGCGACTTCTTCCTCTCCGAGACCGCCGCGCTGGCCGATGTGGTGCTCCCGGTGCCGCAGTGGGCGGAGGAGGAGGGCACGATGACCTCGCTCGAGGGCCGGGTGCTCCGCCGCCGCCGGGCGATCGACCCGCCGGCAGGAGTGCGCAGCGAGCTCTGGATCATGAGCGAGCTGGCGCGCCGTCTCGACGCCCCCTCGCGCTGGTCGACGGTCCCCTCGGAGGTGTTCGACGAGCTGGCCCGCGCGTCCGCGGGAGGCGTGGCCGACTACTCCGGCCTCTCGCACGCCCTGCTCGACACCGGGATCGCCGCCCACTGGCCTTACCCCGCGGGCGGCACGGGGACGCCGCGCCTCTTCGCGGAGCGCTTCGGGCACCCCGACGGCCGGGCGCGACTGGTCGCCGTCATCCCCGCCGTCCCCGTCGTCGTGGACCGCGGCGAGGAGCTGACCCTGGTGACCGGCCGCTACCTCCAGCAGTACCAGTCGGGCACCCAGACCCGGCGGGTCGCGGAGCTCGATGCGGCCCGCCCCGAGGCGCGGCTCGAGATCCACCCGGCGACCGCCTCCCGGCTCGGCGTCCGCGACGGAGCACCTGTGGCGATCGGGAACGAGCGCGGCGTGGTCCGCGCCCGCGCGAGCGTCACCGCGGACATCCGGCACGACACGGTGTTCCTGCCCTTCCACTACGCGGGTGAGCAGTGCGCGAACCTCCTCACCGAGGCCGTCGTGGACCCGGTGTCGTCGATGCCCGAGTTCAAGCGCACGCGGGTCTGGGTCCGCGCGGAAGGGACGGCACATGCCTGAGACACCTCCCGAGCGGATCGTCCTGATCGGCTACGGACCCGTCGGCTCGCGCTTCGTCGAGGAGCTGCTGCCGGCCGTGCGGACCGGTCTGGTCGCTCTGACGGTCGTCGGCGCCGAGAGCGACGACCCCTACAACCGCGTCCTGCTCGCGGAGTACGCCGTCGGCCGGGCGACGCGCGAGCGCCTCGACCTCGGCGACCGGACGGCGGCGGAGGCGGCGGGCGTCGTCCTGCGCCTGGGAGCGGCCGTCGTGGGGATCGATCGCGCGCGGAACGTCGTGCGGCTGCACGACGGTGAGCGGCTGCCTTACGATCGCCTCGTCCTGGCGACCGGTGCCCGCGCGAACGTGCCGACCCTCGCCGGGATGGAGCGGGCACGACGCGAACGGACGGTGCGCGCCGCCGATCCGGGCTCGCTCGACACGGGCTCCCGGCCCCTCCCGGAGCAGGTGGTGGCGCTGCGCGACCTGGCCGACGCCCGGGTGGTCCGCGAGGCCGTGCGCTCCGGCGCTCGCCTCGTCGTGCTCGGGGCGGGAGTGCTCGGTATCGAGTTCGCCCTCGCCGCCGCGGAGCAGGGCGCGGAGGTGGTGGTCGTCTTCCACGGGGACATCCCGATGGCCCGCAATCTCGACACGGGCGGGGGCCGGATGCTCGCCGCGGCCGCCCGCGCGGCCGGCGTCGAGATGGTGGCGCACGCCCGGTCCGAGAGCGTCCTGCTCGCGCACGACGACCGCGGCCGTGCGCACTTCCAGGCGCTCGTCTGCGCTGACGGCAAGCAGATCGAGGGGGATCTGCTGGTGCTCTCGTGCGGTGTCGGTGCGCGGGTCGAGCTGGCTGCGGGCGCGGAGCTCGCCGTCTCGACGGGGATCCTGGTCGATGAGCAGCTGCGCAGCTGGAGCGACCCGGACGTCTTCGCGATCGGAGACTGCGCGCACGTCGCCTCCCGCGGCTCGGCCCTGCCCGACGGCCGCGTGCCCGGCGGACCGAGCGGACTGATCGGTCCGGGATGGGAGCAGGCGGATCGGCTCGCGGCACGGATCCGGGCGGAGGCGGAGGGCCGCTGCGCCGAGGAGCGCGTCTCCGACGCCCGACCGGCGGTCGTGATGCTGAAGGCCGAGGGCGTCGACCTCGTGGCAGGAGGCGACGTGGCCCCGGAGCCGTGGGACCCGCACCGCCCGGGCGAAGAGCACCTCGAGGTGACCCTGTGGGCGGACCCCGCCCGCGGCGGCTACGCCAAGCTCGTGACCGCAGGAGGAGTGCTGCGCGGGTTCGTCTCGGTGGGTCTGCCCCGGGTCGGCGCCGAGCTCAGCCTCCTCTTCGAGCGGGGCTCGGAGCTGCCGGCGGACCGGACGAGCCTGCTGCGTCTGGACGCCCCCGATGCGGGTGCCGCCGCGACCGGCGATCCGTTCGCCCCCGATGCCACGGTCTGCTGGTGCAACGGTGTGACGGCGGCGGTGATCACGGATGCGGCTGCCGCGGGGCACGGGACGGTCGCCTGCGTCGGGCGGGCGACCCGCGCCGGCACGGGCTGCGGCGGCTGCACCGGGCGCATCGCCGAGCTGCTCGCGCGGACGGCGGTCCCCGCCTGATCGCCGCCGGTACCGGGCCTCGCCGCCTCAGCGGTCGAGCGCCTCCGCGACGCGCCGGGTGACCGCGCGCAGCTCGAGCTCGGTCCCGCGGACACGTTCGTCGAGAGCCGCTGCCGCGTCCGCGGCCTGCTCGGCGGCCGCCGCACCCGCCGCCTCGGACGAGACGCGCTCGGCCGCGACCGACGCGCTGAGCTCGTCCAGAGCCGCCCGGAGGCCCGCCGACTCGTCCCGCAGCACGGAGACGTCGCCCTGCACCGCGCTCAGCTCGCCGCGGAGCCCGGCCACCTCGTCGCGCAGGGCCGCCGTCTCGGCGCGCAGCTCCTCCGTGCGCAGCCGCGCCTGCTCGAACCAGGGGGCGACCAGACGGTGCACCGCGTCGCGGAGCACGGCGCCGCCGCGGCCGAACCGGGTGGGCGCGGAGCCCGGGTCCTGGAGGAAGTCGTGGTCACTGGTCATCGTCGTGGTCCCGTCCGGAGAAGCGGCGGTGGAGCACGTCCATCGCCCGCAGATCCTTGTCCATGATGTCGGCCTCGAGGGTGGTGTCGGCGAGGCGGTCGGCGAGGCCCGGCCGGGAGCGGCGCTCGAGCGAGGCCTCGATCAGCTCGACGGAGCGCTCGAAGGAGAGCGGGCCGCGTGCCGCCTCCCGACCGCGGCGGCCGAGCGCCTCGAGGTCCACCGCCCCGCTGACCACGTCCCGCATCGCCTCGAGGAGCGCCGGGGCGGAGCGGGTGATCTTGATGCAGTCCACCCCGTCGATGAGGAACTCCGCGACTCCGCTGGCCGCCGTCACGATCGGCACGGCGCCCGCCGCGGCGGCCTCGACCGGCGCGACGCCGAACGCCTCTCCGGCCCAGGTCGGGAAGAGGAACGCGTCGGCCCGGCCGTGCGCCGCGAGCACCTCGGCGTGCGGAGTCGCTCCGTGGAACTCGACCAGGCCGGCCAGGCCCGCCTCGTGCGCCCGCGCACGCCAGCCGTCCACGTCTCCGTCGCCGTAGAGGTCCACGCGGAAGTCGCGGGTCTCCTCCGCGAGAGACGCCGCCGCCTCCAGTACCAGCCCGACGCCCTTGTGCTCGCCGAGCGACGCGGCGAAGGTGAACCGGGTCGTCCCGCCCTCGCGGTAGCGCCGCGGCTCGGCGGTGTCGGGGGGAACGGACACTCCGCGTCCGATCACCTCGACCTCGCCCAGGCTCAGCCCGCCGGCCTCGATCGCGTCGACGAGCGAGCGGCTGACCGCGACGATCTCGCCGCGGTCGAAGTGGTCGGGGGCCTGGGCGCCGTAGACGCGGAGCACGCGCTCCGGCAGCCCGTCGACCAGGGCGTTCGGGATGCGGTCGCCGAGGTTCCACATCCACGGGGCCTCCACCGCTCGCAGGAGGTCGATCAGCGCGAGGCCGCCGATCCCGAGCAGGTTGAAGGCCACCACGTGGGTGGGTGCGAAGTCCCGCAGCTCCTCGAGCAGGATGCGGGTGTTCTCGAATCGCGAGACGGCGCTCTCGTGGTGCATCAGCTGAGCGATCTCGCCGCCCGTCTGCGGCAGCGGGAAGTAGGTGCGCAGGCTCAGCGTGCGGTGCACCTCGACGCCGGAGGGCTCCGGCGGCAGGTACGTCGGCGTGGTCAGCACCCGCACGGTGTGGTCGCGGGCGGCCATCGCCTCCGCGACGCGCGCACAGGTCATCTCGTACCCGCCGAGCACCTGCGGCGGGTAGAGGTTGCTCACGAACAGCAGGCGCATCAGGGCATCTCCCCTCGCGCGGAGGCGTCGGCCGCGATCCGCGCCGTCACCTCGGGCGTGTAGGCCGCGCGGGCCTGGCGGTCGTTGCCGCCGTCCCAGTAGTTGACGAGGTAGAGCCCGGACTGCTGGGTGCGCGGCACGAACGGGAACAGCTGGGCGCGGGGCTCGATCTGCGCGATCCGGTAGCCGGCGTCGACGGCTCGCACGTGCAGCCAGATGTCGTCGGCGTCCGGGGCGATCTCGCGGAACGCGTCCCCGTGAGCGGCGATCTCGCCGAGGAGCGGGGCGGGCAGCAGCTGCCCGGAGACGGAGGTGCCGAAGACGTCGGACGATGCGCGCGTGTCCGCGACCGGGGTCCAGCTCGTGTACGGAGCGACCGCGCCGTCGACGATCCCCACCCGGTGGGCGCGGTAGCAGAGCACGGTCTCGCGGGGATAGCGCGAGCGGGCGTCGAGCAGGCCCTTCAGCCAGGTGCGCGGGTACACGATGTCGTCGTCCGAGGTGACGAGGTCGCGCTCCCCCGCCCGGCCCGAGAGCAGGTGCGGGTAGTACTTCGTGTGCACGCGGTAGCCGTCGACCAGGCGGATCTCGACGCCGCGGCGGCGGAGGCGGCGCAGCGGCGCGGGCAGGTCGGCGTGCAGGGCCGGGTCGTCGAGCCAGAGCACCAGGCGCGCGGGCCGGGCGTCGCCGCGGGCGATCGACTCGAGCGCCACGTGGACCCGCTGCAGCCGCTCGCCGTGCGTGGTCATCGTCACCACGACCTCGCCCGCCGGATCGACCGCGGAGCGGCGGGAGAAGCGGTTGGCCAGGGCGAGCAGCAGCAGCTCGCGCCGGAGCGCGGGCGAGGGGTGGTCGATCGGCCGGGCGGCGATCACGGCGGCGCGGCGCTCCGAGAGGCGTTGCGGGGCGGTGCGGACGACCCGGGCCGCGGAGCGCAGCCGCGTGCGGGGGCGGACGCGGCGGCCCAGCGCCGCGAGGCGCGTACGGGGCCGGACGCGCCGGCCGACGGCGGCGAGAGCGGGATGCATCGGTCCAGGTTAGCCGGACGCTCCCGGGCGCCCTGCGCCGGTCAGGGCTCGTCGACGACCGCGAAGGCCCGCACCGGGAAGGTCCCGAAGCTCCGCACCTTCGGCGGCACGGCGGTGAAGCGCGCCCCTGTCGCGGGCAGACCGTCCAGGCCGGTGAGGTGCTCGACGACGTGCACTCCCGCGGCGAGGAGGGCCGAGTGCGCGGGCCGCGATCCGGCCGACTCCGTGTCGTCGATGTTGACCGAGTCGATGCCGACCAGCGCCGCGCCGCCGGCGACGAGCGCCTCCGCCGCCGCGCCGCTGAGGAAGGGGGCGCCGGTGCCGTACCCGGGCGTGGCGAAGTGCACGTCCCAGCCGGTGCGGAGTAGGACGGCGGCGCCGCGGACGTCGAGCCCCGCGACCGCGTCCGCCCCGATGCCCCGTTCGGAGGCGCCGGACGCGTCGATCACGACCGCCGGCAGATCGACCAGGGTCTCGAGGCGGAGCGCGGCGAGGTCGGCTCCGCCCTCGTAGCGGTGGAACGGGCTGTCGAGGTAGGTGCCCGTGTTGCCGATCATCTCGATGACGTCCATCGCGAACTCGGTGCCGGGCGCGTAGGACGCGCGGGACGCCTCCCGGGTGAGATGCGGCCGGATGCGCGGCGAGGGCAGGCCCGGGTAGGTCACCAGCCCGTCGGAGACGGTGTGGCTGAGGTCGACGAAGCGGCGCGGAGAGGTCATGCGCCCGATCCTCGCAGTGGCAGGATCAGGCGCACCATCGAGATACCGCCCCGCGGGGCGGCGTTCGCGCCCTACTTCTTCGGCAGCGCCGCCGACAGGTCCGCGATCAGGTCGGACGAGTCCTCGAGACCCACCGAGAGCCGCACCAGCGACTCCGAGACCTCGAGCGGCGTGCCCTTGACCGACGCGTGCGTCATCTCGCTCGGATAGCCGATCAGCGACTCGACACCGCCCAGCGACTCCGCGAGCTGGAACAGCTCGGTCGACTCGGCGAACTTCCGGGCCGCGCGCGGCGTCGCGAGCTCGAGCGAGAGCATCCCGCCGAACCGCGACATCTGGCGCTTCGCCAGCTCGTGGCCGGGGTGCGAGGGCAGGCCCGGGTAGTGCACCGCCGTCACCGCCGGGTGCTCGACGAGGAACTCGGCGACCGCCTGCGCGTTGATGGAGTGGCGCTCCATCCGCACCCCGAGGGTCTTGATGCCGCGGACCGTGAGCCACGCGTCCATCGGGCCCGAGATCGCACCGACCGCGAACTGCAGGAACGCGATCTTCTCGGCCAGCGGACCCGAGCGCAGGGCGAGTGCGCCGCCGACGACGTCCGAGTGGCCCCCGAGGTACTTCGTGGTCGAGTGCACGACCACGTCGGCACCGAGGGCCAGCGGCTGCTGCAGGGCGGAGGAGGCGAAGGTGTTGTCGACGACGACGATCAGGTCGTGCGCGTGGGCCAGGTCGGCGAGCTCGGCGATGTCGCTGATGGTCATCAGCGGGTTGGACGGGGTCTCGACCCAGAGCATCTTCGTCTCGCCGGGGACGATCGCCCGCTGCACCTCGCGGAGGTTCGACATGTCGACGGCCGTGTTGCGCACGCCCCAGGCGCTGTGCACCCGGTCGATCAGGCGGTGGCTGCCGCCGTACGCGTCGTTGCCCAGGACGACGTGGTCGCCGGGCGCGAGAGCGGCGCGCAGCAGGGTGTCCTCGGCGGCGAGGCCGGAGGAGAAGGAGTAGGCGACGTCGGCACCCTCGAGCGACGCGATGAGCTCCTGGAGCGAGTCGCGCGTCGGGTTCGCGGAACGGGCGTACTCGTAGCCGCCCCGGAGCCCGCCGATGCCGTCCTGGACGAACGTGGAGGTCATGTAGACGGGCGGCACGACCGCGCCGGTGGTCGGATCGAACTCCTGGCCGGCGTGGATGGCGCGGGTGTCGAAGTGCTGCTTCTTGGGCATGGTGCGGGCTCCCTGGGTCGGAGGTGCGGAGGCGGCGGCCGTCAGGCCGTGGCGTAGGTGAGGAGGTCCTGTCGGGTGATCACCGCGACGGGCTTGCCCTCGTCGGTGACGAGGAGGGCGCTGTGCTCGGTGAGCGCGGCGCGGGCGGCGGTGATGCTCTCGCCGAGCCCGATCAGCGCGAGCGCGTCGCCCACGCAGTCGCCGAGCGGGTCGTTCATCGAGGCGGATCCCGCGAAGACGCGGTCGAGCAGCTCGCGCTCGTCGACGGCTCCGACGACCTCGCCCATCACGACGGGCGGCTCGGCGGTCAGCACCGGCAGCTGCGAGACGCCGTACTCGGTCATGATGCCGATCGCGTCGCGGATCGTGTCGGTCGGGTGAGCGTGCACGAGCGCCGGGAGGTCCGCCTGCCCGCTCGCCGCCCGGGCGCGGAGCACGTCGCGGACGGTGCCCTCGTCGCGCATCTCGAGGAAGCCGTAGGAGCGCATCCAGCGGTCGTTGAAGATCTTGCCGAGGTAGCCGCGCCCGCCGTCCGGCAGCAGCACGACGACCACGTCGTCCGGCCCGAGACCGGCCGCGGCCTTGAGCGCGACGGAGACGGCGAGCCCGCTCGATCCGCCGACGAGCAGTCCCTCCTCGCGGGCGAGGCGGCGGGTCATCGCGAACGACTCGGCGTCGCTGGAGGCGATGATCCGGTCGACCACGCTCGGGTCGTACGCGCTCGGCCAGAAGTCCTCGCCGACGCCCTCGGTGAGGTACGGGCGACCGCCGCCGCCGGAGTAGACGGAGCCCTCGGGGTCGGCGCCGACGATCTGCACGCGGCCTTCCGACACCTCCTTGAGGTAGCGGCCGACTCCGCTGATGGTGCCTCCCGTGCCGACTCCCGCGACGAAGTGGGTGAGCCGGCCGGCGGTGTCGCGCCAGATCTCCGGGCCCGTGGTCTCGTAGTGGCTGAGCGGGCCGTTGAGGTTCGCGTACTGGTTGGGCTTGAAGGCGCCGGGGATCTCGCGGGCGAGCCGGTCCGAGACGGAGTAGTAGGAGGCGGGGTCCTCCGGAGCGACGGCCGTCGGCGTCACGACGATCTCGGCCCCGTAGGCGGTGAGGACGTTGCGCTTGTCCTCGCCGACCTTGTCCGGCAGCACGAACACGCAGCGGTAGCCGCGCTGCTGCGCGACGAGGGCGAGGCCGATGCCGGTGTTGCCGCTGGTCGGCTCCACGATGGTGCCGCCGGGCTTCAGCAGCCCGTCGCGCTCGGCGGCGTCGATGATGCGAGTCGCGATGCGGTCCTTCGACGAGCCGCCGGGGTTCAGGTACTCGACCTTCACCAGCACGGTCGCCTGCACGTCCGCCGCGACGGGGCCCAGCTTCACCAGCGGGGTGTCGCCGATGAGGTCGAGGACCGAATCGGCGTACGCCATCCCGGTCTCCGGGCGTGCGGGAAGTGCGCGATCCAGGCTCATCCCGCCAGCGTAGCAACCGGCTCCGGGCGTGTGACGGGGGTGAGCGGAGGCACAGGGAGCTCTCCCGGGAGGGGAGTGCCGCCGGTCGCGCCGGTGCCCTATCGTGGGGGTCCGCGAGCGCCGCCGTCGACCCGGAACGGACCCCGAATGACCTCACCGATCGCCGCACCGCCGCGGCGTCCGGCCGACATCCACCTCCTCCGCCTGCTCGGCCCGGCGCTGGTCGCCGGAGTCGCCTACCTCGACCCGGGCAACGTCGCCAGCAACATGACGGCCGGAGCCCGGTTCGGCTACCTCCTGGTCTGGGTGGTGGTGCTCGGCAACCTGATGGCCTGGCTCATCCAGTACCTCTCGGCGAAGCTCGGCCTGATGACCGGCCGCAGCCTCCCGGAGCTGCTCGGCGACCGCCTGCGCGGCCGCTGGGGCCGCCGGGCCTACTGGCTGCAGGCCGAGACGGTCGCGATGGCGACCGACCTGGCCGAGGTGATCGGCGGCGCGATCGCGCTGAACCTGCTGTTCGGACTGCCGCTGCTGGTCGGCGGCGTGGTCACCGGCGCGGTCTCGCTGGTGCTGCTGCTCGTGCAGACGCGGGGCGGGGCGCAGCCGTTCGAGCGGGTGATCACGGCGCTGATGGTGCTGATCGCCGTCGGCTTCACGGTCGGCGTGGTCGTCGATCCGCCGGACGCGGGCGCGACCGTCACCGGTCTCGTGCCGCGCTTCGAGGGCTCGGAGTCGGTGCTGCTCGCCGCCTCGATCCTCGGCGCGACCGTCATGCCCCACGCGATCTACGCCCACTCCGCGCTCGCGCGCGACCGCTTCGGCCACGTCGAGGGCGTCGGTGCGCGGCGGCGGATCCTGGTCGCCACCCGCATCGACGTGACGATCGCGCTCGCCATCGCCGGCACCGTGAACCTCGCGATCCTGCTCCTCGCCGCGCACTCCCTGGCCGGAGTCGCCGGGACGGACAGCCTCGAGGGCGCCCACGCGGCCATCGGGGCGGCGCTCGGGCCGGTGGTCGCGACCCTGTTCGCCGTCGGCCTGCTCGCCTCCGGCCTCGCCTCGACCTCCGTCGGCGCGTACGCGGGGGCCGAGATCATGCACGGCCTGCTCCAGGTGCGGGTGCCGCTCGTCGCCCGTCGTCTGGTCACGCTGATCCCGGCCCTCCTGGTGCTCGCGATCGGCTTCGACCCGACGCGAGCGCTGGTGCTCAGCCAGGTGGTCCTGTCGTTCGGCATCCCCTTCGCGCTCGTGCCGCTCGTGATCCTGACCCGCGACCGCCGCCTGATGGGCGACCAGACGAACCGCTGGTTCACCACCCTCGCCGCCGCGCTGGCCGCCGTCTTCCTCATCGTCCTGAACGGCCTGCTGCTCTGGCTCACCTTCGCCCCCTGAGCAGCGGCTGCGCGGCCGAGCGTCGGAGCGGCGGCGCGGGATCCCACTCCTCCGCGGCCTTCCTCCTCCGCAGGAGCAGCCCGCCCCGCCCTCCGCTGATCGAGCAGCCCGCCCCGCGGGCGCATCGAGATCCCCTGACCGCGCATTGATCCGATCCGAAGCCTCGCTCGTTATCCTCTGAGAGCGCCTCTCAGGCGCCTGCGCCCGCTACAGGCGCCTTCCGCCCTCAGAACGAGAGACGCCGCCGTGCCCAAAGACACGCTGTCCGCCAAGAACCGCGCCCGACAGGAGAAGCTCGAGACCTACAAGCGCGAGCAGGACCGCCGCAAGCGCGGCTCCCGCATCTGGATCTGGTCGCTGTCGGCCCTGGCCGTGCTCGCGGTCGGCGGGATCGTCGCGGTCACCGTCTTCGGCAACCAGCAGATCGTCGAGGCCCGCCAGATCGACGGCCTGCAGACCTTCGACAACGACGCCACCCACGTCGCCGGTGCCGTCGACTACCCGCAGACCCCGCCGGCGGGCGGCCCGCACAACGCCGTGTGGATGAACTGCGGCGTCTACGACGAGCCCGTCCCGAACGAGAACGCGGTGCACGACCTCGAGCACGGCGCCGTCTGGGCCACCTACGACCCCGCGCTCCCGCAGAGCGAGGTCGACGCGCTGATCGCCGCGATGCCCGACACCTACTCCGTCGTCTCGCCCTACGAGGGTCTCGAGTCGCCCATCGTGCTGAGCGCCTGGGACGCCCAGGTCGCGATCGACTCGCCCGAGGACCCGCGCATCGACGCCTTCGTCGAGCGCTTCTGGCAGTCCTCGAGCGCTCCGGAGCCCGGCGCCCCCTGCACCGGAGGGATCGATGCGCCCGGCAAGCAGTAGGGGCCGGATCCTCGTCGCCGCGGTCGCCGTGGTCGCGCTCCTCCTCGGGGCGGCCGGCGGCTACCTCTTCGGCGCGCTCGCCCCGTTCGCCTCCGCCGCGACGCCCTCGAGCGCCAGCGCCGAGGCCGGCTTCGCGCGCGACATGCAGGTGCACCACCTGCAGGGCGCCGAGCTGGCGATGATCGCCCGCGAGCGCAGTGCCGACGACGAGGTCCTCACCGTCTCGAAGGACATCCTGCTCACCCAGCAGCAGCAGGCCGGGCAGCTCTTCGGCTGGCTGAACTCGTGGGGCCTGCCGCAGGCCGCTCCGGAGCCGTCGATGACCTGGATGGGCCGGCCGACCCTGGCCGGAGCCGCCGACGAGCACTCGTCGATGGGGATGGGGACCGAGGACGGCGTCGTGCCCGCGAGCATGCCCGGTCTCGCGACACCGGACCAGATCACCGCCCTCAGCAGCGCGTCCGGCCGCGACTTCGACCGGATGTTCCTCGAGCTGATGATCGCGCACCACCGCGGTGCGATCGACATGGCCGAGGCGCTGCTCGCCCGGAGCCGCGTGACGGTCGCCACCGACTTCGCCTCCTCCGTCGTGAAGGCCCAGGAGGCCGAGATCTCGCTGATGGAGCAGATGCTCGCGGACCGTCCCGCCGCCTGAGCGCGCCGCGCACATCGTCAGCTGAGAGCCGTGCCCCTCCGCCGTCGAGAAAGGGCGGGTGCTCTCCGCTGACGTTCTGCGCCGACTCCGTGTCGGCTGCGGTCGGCCGCGCGGCCGCAGCCGCGACTCAGCCCTGGAGGGCCGACTCCGTCTGCTGCGCGTAGAGCGAGGCGTAGAGGCCGCCGAGGCCGAGCAGCTCGCGGTGGGTGCCCGACTCGACGATCCGGCCGCCCTCCACCACGTGGATAACGTCGGCCGACACGATGGTCGAGAGCCGGTGGGCGATGGCGATGGTGGTGCGGCCGCGGGCGGCGTCGTCGAGTGCGGTCTGCACGATCCGCTCCGAGACGGTGTCGAGGGCGCTGGTCGCCTCGTCGAGGATGAGCACCGCCGGGTCCTTCAGCAGGACGCGGGCGATCGCGAGCCGCTGCTTCTCGCCTCCGGAGAGCCGGTAGCCTCGCTCGCCGACCAGGGTGTCGTAGCCGTCGGGGAACGACGTGATCGTCGCGTGGATGTTCGCGGCGCGCGCGGCCGCCTCCAGCTCCTCCTGCGTCGCGTCCGGGCGGGCGTAGCGGAGGTTGTCGCCGATCGTCGCGTGGAAGAGGTAGGTCTCCTGGCTGACGATGCCGATGTGCGAGACGAGCGACTCCTGCCGCAGCTCGCGCACGTCGGTGCCGGCGAAGCGCACCGCTCCCCCGGCCACGTCGTACAGGCGCGGGACGAGGTAGGAGATGGTGGTCTTGCCCGCGCCCGAGGGACCGACGAAGGCGACGAACTGGCCCGGCTCGATCGCGACCGAGACGTGGTCGAGCGTCGGGCGCGCGTCCTCCGCCTGGTCGGGGTAGCGGAACACCACGTCGTCGAGCTCGACCCGGCCGAGCTCGCCCGAGACCTCGCGTGCATCCGCCCGGTCGGTGATCGCCGGGCGCAGGTCGAGGTACTCGAAGATGCGGGCGAACAGCGCTCCGGCCGTCTGCAGGTCGAGCGCGACGCGCATCAGGCCCAGGAGCGGCCACATCAGGCGCGCCTGCACGGTGGTGAAGGCCACGACGGTCCCGGCGGTCACGGTGGTGCCGCCGAGGATCAGCCAGGCGGCCACGAGGTACACGATCACGGGGATGACGGAGAGGAAGATCTGCACCATCGCGAAGAACCACTGGCCGGACATCTGCTGCCGCACCTGGAGCTCGATCTGCCGGCCGTTCTCGTCGGCGTAGCGCGTCACCTCCGACTCCTGGCGGCCGAAGCTCTTGGCCAGGAGGATGCCCGAGACGCTGAGGGTCTCCTGGGTGATCGCGGTCATCTCCGACAGCGACTCCTGCGTCTTCGTCGCGATGCGCGCCCTCACCTGGCCGACGCGGCGCTGGGCCACGACGAGCACCGGTGTGAGGACGAGGGCGACGATCGTCATCTGCCACGAGAGCAGGAGCATCGCGACGACGGCCGCGATCACGGTGACTGTGTTGCCGAGCACGCTCGAGACGGTGTTCGTGAGCACGTTGGCCACGCCGCCGACGTCGTTGGCGAGGCGCGACTGGATGACGCCGGTGCGGGTGCGGGTGAAGAAGCCGAGCTCCATCGCCTGCAGGTGGCGGAAGAGGCGGATGCGCAGCTCTCCCATGACCGTGTTGCCGACGGTCGCGGTGAGGTAGGTCTGCCAGACGCCGAGGATCGCCGAGAACGCCCAGACCAGCACCATGACGCCGACCAGCTCGAGCAGTACGGGGAGGTTCGGGCGTCCGCCGGGCGGGAAGAGCCCGCGGTCGAAGGCCAGCTGGGTGAGGAGCGGGGGCACCACCGTGAGGGCGGCGCCGACGAGCACGAGGATCACGGTGAGCGTGAGCTTGGGGCGGTGGTCGCGGAAGAGCCCCGCGATGCGCCGGAGCAGGTCGTCGACCTTCGGAGCCGCCGCGTTGATCTCCCGCTGGCTGTCCGGATCGCTGCTCGAGATCCTCCCGCCGCGCGCCCCTCCGCGCATCCCGCCGCCTGCCGCGACGTCACCCATCCTGCTCACGGCTCGACCCTAGCCCCGCCCGCCGTCCCGCTCTCGTCCTTCCGCCCACGGCGAAGTCGTGCAAACCCGCCCCGCGTCCCCCGCGCCGTCCCCAGCCGATCGACCGCGCCGGTCACCTCTCCGCTGCGCGGCCACTCGACCACCACGGAATCCGCCCGATCTCGATGCGTCGCCGCGCGACTGTCCGGCCCTCGTGCAAGGCGGCCGCCGCAGGCGCTGTGCCCTTGGTGGCCGCCGCAGGCGCCACTCCCCCGATGGCCGCCCCCGGCGCTGTGCCCCTGGTAGCCGCCGCAGGCGCCACTCCCCCGATGGCCGCCTCCGGCGCCGTGCCCCTGGTGGCCGCCCCCGGCGCCACCGCACGACGAAGGCCCGGGTTCTGCGCAGCAGGACCCGGGCCTTCGTTCGTGCCCCCCCCTTCCCCCGACGAGCAGTGCTGACGGCCCGCGGGGGTGTCGTGGGCAAGGCGGAGGAGGAGAGCTGTAGCGGAGCTACCGCCGACGACGACAACGCCGCCCACGGCACCCCCGCGGGTCGTCAGCCCTTGGTGGCGCCGGCGAGGAGGCCGCGGACGAAGAACCTCTGGAGGGAGAAGAACACGATGAGCGGCACGATGATCGAGATGAACGCGCCGGCCGTGAGCAGCTCCCACGACTGGCCGTAGGAGCCGGTGAGGTCCTGCAGCGCCTTCGTGATCGGGAGCCCCTGTCCGGAGGTGAAGACCGTCGCGACGAGCAGGTCGTTCCAGACCCAGAGGAACTGGAAGATGCCGAAGGAGGCGATCGCCGGGACCGAGAGCGGGAGGACGATGCGGAAGAAGATCTGGCCGTGGCCGGCTCCGTCCACGCGGGCCGCTTCGATGACCTCGCCGGGGATCTCCGAGATGAAGTTGTGCAGCATGAAGATCGCGAGTGGGAGCGCGAAGATCGTGTGCGCGATCCACACCTTCGCGTACGAGCCGTCCAATCCGTTCACCCCGAGGCCGGGGAGGATGTAGAGCCCTCCGATGCGCAGGCCGTCCGAGAACAGCTGCAGCAGCGGCACGAGCGCCATCTGGATGGGGACGATCTGGAGCGAGAACACGAGGACGAAGAGCGTGTTGCGGCCCTTGAAGTCGATCCAGGCGAACGCGTAGGCCGCGAGGCTGGCGATCGTGATCGGGATCAGCGCCGCGGGCAGCGTGATGACCAGCGAGTTCACGAAGGCCTTGCCCAGCGTCAGGCTGTCGCCCGAGTCGAGCGCGTTCGCGTAGTTGTCGAGGGTGAAGCCGGGGTTGGCGAAGATCGTCCACCAGCCGGTCGTCTTGATGTCGTTGGCGGGGCGGAACGACGAGATGAACAGCCCGAGGGTCGGGACGGTCCAGATGACGGCGATGATCAGCGCGGCGAGCGTGGCACCGCGCGACGTCGTCGCCTTCTTGACCTTGCCGCTGGCCGCCTCGATCCTCGACTCGCCGCGGGCGAGCGCGCGCTCGGTGCTGCGGTCGACCGGAACCTGGATCGGAGTGGGCGTGACGCTCATCGGATCTCCCTCTGCTTGGCGAGCTGGCGGGCGTTGTAGACGACGATCGGGAGCACGAGCAGGAACAGGATGACCGCGAGGGCCGCGCTGTAGCCGCTGCGGGCGCCGAGCTGGAACTGGCGGACCATCTCGAACGCGAGGACCGTGGTGTCGGAGCGGCCGCCGGTCATCGCCGAGACGATGTCGAAGACCTTCAGCGACGCGATCGAGATCGTCGTGAGGACGACCACGATCGAGGAGCGGATGCCGGGCACGGTGACGTTCCAGAAGGACTGCCACGCGCTGGTGCCGTCGAGCGAGGCCGCTTCGAGCTGCTCGGAGGGGACGCCCTTGATCGCGGCGGAGAGCACCGTCATGGCGAATCCGGCCTGGGTCCAGATGAGGACGACGACGAGGAACAGCGTGTTCCACGGCTCGAGTCCCAGCCAGTCGACCGGCGGGGCGCCGAAGGCGGTGAGGATCCCGTTGAGGAGGCCGATCTGCTCGCCCTGGCGGACGTCGTAGAAGAACTTGAAGATGATCGACGCGCCGACGAACGAGATCGCCATCGGCATGAAGACCAGCAGCTTGAAGAACTTCTCGCCGCGGCTCTTGTC
The DNA here is from genome assembly GCF_002931755.1 of Rathayibacter sp. AY2B3. Lineage (NCBI taxonomy): Bacteria > Bacillati > Actinomycetota > Actinomycetes > Micrococcales > Microbacteriaceae > Rathayibacter > Rathayibacter sp. AY2B3. The sequence continues at coordinate 67,423 of NZ_PSUG01000013.1, forward strand.
GATGAAGACCGCGTAGGCGAGGCCGATGGCGGTCGCCGTGATGGGGGCCAGGAGCACCCAGACCACCGTGTTGAGGAAGGCGGTGATGCCGTCGGGGCTGGTGAAGACCCAGACGAAGTTGTCGATGCCGGCGAATCCGGAGCCGTCGTTCTTCATGAATGCGTTGAAGGCGGTCGTGATCGTCGGGTAGATCAGGCCGATCAGGATGAAGAACGCGGCCGGTGCCATGAAAGCGATGAGCTGGAGTCCGTAGCCCGCGCCTTTGCGGGATCGGAAGTCGAGCAGGAACAGCGCACCGCCGATGACGGCGGCCACCACCGCGACCCAGAGGACCGAGTTGTAGAGGCCGAAGACCAGCAGGAGGACGACCGGCAGGACGACCGTGACCGCGAGCCGGAGGATCGTGTAGCCGGTGCCGCGGCGGGGCGCGATCTCGACGAAGAAGAGGATGAGTGCCACCACGGCCGCGAAGGCCAGGAGGATGAGCGGGATCTGCGCGAGCGGCGGGATTCCCGCCAGCCACTGGAAGAACCCCGAGATGGTGATGGGGGACATGGACGCCCTTTCGAGTGCGACTCTGGACTCAGGAGGGGCCCGGCCCCGGGATCCGTGGATCCGGGGACCGGGCCGTCACAGCTGAGCCGCCACTCGGGAGCGGCGGCTCTGCTCCGCTGCTAGGAGGTGTAGCCGGCCTGGATCTCCTCGAGCGCCTGGTCGGTGCTCGTGCCGTCGATCCAGTCGACCATGCCCTTGAAGAAGCTGTCCGAGCCCACTGCCTTCGGCATGAGGTCGGACGCGTCGAAACGGAACGTGGTGTCCGGGTTCTGGAGGATAGCGATGGAGTCCTTCAGGACGTCGCTGCCCGCGTTGGCCGGGTCGAGACCGGTGTTGGCGGAGATGACGCCTCCGAGGGAGACGCGGCTGTTGGCCCAGTCGGCGCTGGCCAGGTACTCCTGGACCTTCGCGGTGTCGGCGTCGTTCGAGAAGGCGGCGACCATCTCGCCACCACCCGTGACGGCCTGGGCGTCGTCGGCCTTGACCGGCGGGGTGAGGAAGGCCCACACGTCGCCGTCCTCGGCCACGTTGGCGCCGGCCGAGGTCAGGAAGCCCTCGAAGAACGAGGCCTGGTGAGTCAGCGCGCAGGTGCCGTTCGCCATGTTCTGGGCGACGTCGCCGAAGGCGGTGGAGTTGATCGACTTCACGTCGCCGTAGCCGGCGTTGACGAGGGTCGGGTCGAGGAGGATCGATCCGACGGAGTCGAACGCGGACTTGATGGCCGGGTCGGTGAAGGGGGTGTCGCCGGCGACCCAGGAGTCGTAGACGTCGGGGCCGGCCTCGCGGAGGACGGCGTCCTCGATCCAGTCGGTTCCGGGCCAGCCGGAGGCCTCACCGGAGTTGAAGCCCGCGCACCAGGACGGTCCGCCGGTCTTCTCGGCGATCGTCTTGCCGAGCGCCTCCATCTCGTCCCACGTCGTGGGAACGGAGACGCCCCACTCCTTGAACTTGGCCGGCGAGTACCAGATGTAGCCCTTGACGGACGCCATCAGCGGCGCGCCGTACTGGGTGCCGTCGACCTGGCCGTACTTCTGCCAGTCCTCGGACCAGTTCTGCTTGACGTTGGCGAGGGCGCCCTCCGGGAGCTCCTGCACCTTGCCGGAGGCGACGGTGTCGGCGAGCAGACCCGGCTGCGGGAAGATCGCGAGGTCGGGGGTGTCGCCACCCTGGACCTTGATGCCGATCTGCTTCTCGAACTCCTTGTCGCCCGTGTACTTGATCTCGATGTCGTTCTCCTTCTCCCAGTCCGCCCAGGACTGCTCGAGAAGGGTGGCCTCGTCGCCGTTGATGGTGCCGTAGATGTTGACGACGCCGTCGGCGGTGCCGACCGTGCCGGCCGAGCTGCCGCCGCCGGCGTTCGGGTCGTTGGGGTCACTGCTGCTGGAGCAGCCCGCGAGAGCGATGCCGGCCGCTGCCAGAACGGCGACCGGGACGGTGATACGGCGGTGCAGGGATGACCGCATTCTTCCTCCTCATTGAGTGGTGGAACCAGCTGAGCAGGCCGCTCCTCGCCGATCGGGGATCGGGAGGCTGTGGCGGCTCGAAGCGTGTGCCGCGACGACTCGGATGCTGGTGATGGCGATGCCAGGAGGAACTCCGAGCGGATCACCGGATTCGTGTGGGTGGGCTCCCACGGAGGGAAACCTTTCCACAAGAACGATGAAAGCACAACGCCGGTGATAGAGCGCTCTCTGAGATAACGATTCGGCGTCAGAACAGCGATCGCGGCGGCGGGGCCGGATGGAGATCGATCTCGGCGCGACGTCCGGCCGCCGGGCGGGGTATAACTTCCTGGAACCGTTTCCAGCATCGACGCCGGACGGTCGGGAGGAACGCCGTGCCAGGCATCGAAGAGGTGGCCGAGCTCGCAGGAGTGTCGAAGGCGACGGTATCGCGCGCGCTCAGCGGTCGGGGCTACGTCTCGGCGGGGACGAAGCAGCGCGTCGAGCGCGCCGCGACGAGCCTGGGCTACGTCGTCTCCGCCAACGCGTCCAGCCTCGTCACCGGCCGCAGCAACAACATCGCCGTGATCATCCCGATCATCAACCAGTGGTTCTTCGCCGGGATCATCGAGGGCATCGAGCGCGCCCTGCTCGCCGCCGGGTACGACCTGCTCCTCTACAACATCGACAAGCACCTCGACGCCCGCCGGAGCGTGTTCGAGTACTACCTCGTCCGCAAGCGCGTCGACGCGATCGTCGCCGTCACCCTCGAGATCTCGCCGCACGAGACGGAGGCGCTCCTCGCCCTGGGCAAGCCGATCGTCGGCATCGGCGGCGAGCTCCCCGGCATCCCCACCTTCAGCATCGACGACGTCGCCGCCTCCCGCCTCGCCACGGAGCACCTCCTCTCCCTCGGCCACGAGCGGGTCGTCCACATCGGCGGGCTCGCGGAGGAGGAGATGGACTTCCACGTCCACACGCAGCGCCGCGACGGCTTCCGTCAGGCGCTCGCGGCCGCCGGCGTCGAGCCCGGCGCGCAGGACATCGTGCCCACGACCTTCGACATCCCCGGCGGGCACAGCGCCGGACGGCAGGTCCTCGGCGATCCGCGGACCCGGCCGACGGCCATCTTCGCCGCCTCTGACGAGATCGCGATCGGGATCATCCTCGCGGCGCGCGAGCTCGGCCTCTCGGTGCCCGAGGACGTCTCCGTCATCGGGATCGACGACCACCCCCTCGCCGAGCTCTTCGGTCTCAGCTCGATCCGCCAGGACCCGCGCCAGCAGGGCGAGCTCGCGGTCGCGCTGGTGCTGGACGCGCTGGCCGCCCTCGGCCGCGGCGAGCCCCCTCCCCCGGCCCGCCACACGCTGATCCCCGCCTCGCTGGTGATCCGCACCAGCACCTCGGCGCCGCGGGGGGCGAGAATCGGAGCATGAGCGACTCCGACACCCCCACTGTCCGCGACGTCCCCGAGCGGTCCCGCTTCGTGATCGAGGTCGGCGGCACGCCGGCCGGCTTCGCCGCGTACACCCGTCAGGGCGACGAGGTGGTGCTCACCCACACCGTCGTCGACGACGGCTGGGAGGGCCACGGCCTCGGGAGCATCCTCGCGCGGGCCGCGGTCACCGCGATCACGGAGGCGGGCGGCACGGTCGTCCCGCGCTGCCCCTTCGTCGCGGCCTGGCTGCGCAAGCACCCCGACGTCGACGCCCGGGTCCGCTGGCCCGAGGACTGACTCACTCCGGGGGCGTCCTGCTCCCGATCTCCTGGAGCGCCCAGGTGTTTCCGTCCGGATCGGCGAAGTACGCGTACTGCACGCCGCCCAGGTCCTGGACCTCGCTGATCTCGAGTGAGCGGTCGACGAGCTCCGCGCGAGCGGCGGCGATGTCGTCGACGACGAGGTGGAGCGAGCGGACGACGCCCTCCTCCGGACCGGGCCCCATCCCGCTGCCGACCACGATCGAGCAGGCCGAGCCGGGCGGGGTGAGCTGGACCACGCGCATCACCGCGGAGGGCCGCACGTCGTGGTCGAGGTGGAAGCCCATCACCTCCGTGTAGAAGGCGACCGCGCGGTCGACGTCGCTGACGGGGAGGGGGACGAGCTCGAGTCGCATCTGCACGCGACCAGTGTGCCGCGCAGCAGAACCGTGCGGGAGGGGGGTCAGTCGCGCGGGCCGACGACGAGGCGCTCGTGCATGATCTCGACGGCCCGCTCGAGGACGCGGCGGTCCTCCGGGGTCAGATCGGCGAAGATCGGCGTCAGCGCGTCGCCGAGGTCCGTCCGCCAGGCGTGCAGCGCGTCCGCGCCGGCAGGAGCGAGGCGGATCTGCCAGGCGCGCGCGTCGAGGGGATCGGCGATGCGGTCGAGCCAGCCGGTCTCGACGAGGTTCTTCACGATCTTGGTCATCGTGGGCTGCGAGACGCGGCTCTGAGAGGCGAGCTCCCCCAGGCGCATCGGTCCCATCGAGAGGAGCACCGAGAGCGTGCGCCACACGGCCTGCGACTCCTGGTTGCCGGTCGCCTGGGCGGCGAGGCGGGTGATCCGGTGCGTCACCGAGACGAAGTCGCTCAGGAGCTCGCTGAGCGAGACCTCGCTGGGCGGGACGTCGCGGGCGGGGAGCCCGGCGAGCAGATCGTGAGCAGTCACGCTCCGATCCTAGGGGCGCGCGCCTCCGTCGGGCGGGAACGACGAAGGGCGCCGCCTCCGAGGAGACGACGCCCTGCGTCTGCAGGCGTGCCTGCGTCACCCTGACGAGCGACCGGCCGGAGCCGGCACCCGCGACGGGTGAGGGGGACTACTTGACGGTGACGGTCGCGCCGGCGCCCTCGAGCTGAGCCTTGGCCTTCTCGGCGGTCTCCTTGTTGACGGCCTCGAGGACCGCCTTGGGGGCACCGTCGACGAGCGCCTTCGCCTCACCGAGGCCGAGGCTGGTGAGGGCGCGCACCTCCTTGATGACCTGGATCTTCTTCTCGCCGGCGGCCTCGAGCACGACGTCGAACTCGGTCTGCTCCTCGACCTCTTCGGCGGGGGCGGCCGGGCCGGCCACACCGGCGGCGGCGACGGGCGCCGCAGCGGTGACCTCGAAGACCTCTTCGAACTTCTTGACGAACTCCGAGAGCTCGATGAGCGTGAGCTCCTTGAAGGCCTCGATGAGCTCGTCCTGCGTGAGCTTTGCCATGATTTTTCTCCTTGTTTTTCTTTGTCTACGAACCGCGCGCGCACTGCTTCCCGGGAGGGGAAGACGTCAGCTCGCGGACTCCTGCTTCTCGCGCAGCGCCTCGACCGTGCGAACGGCCTTCGAGAGCGGAGCGTTGAACAGATATGCGGCACCGAACAGCGAGGCCTTGAAGGCGCCGGCGAGCTTGCCGAGCAGAACTTCGCGGGACTCGAGGTCGGCGAGCTTGCCCACCTCTTCTGCGGTCAGCGGGTTACCGTCGAAGTAACCGCCCTTGACCACGAGGAGAGGGTTTGCCTTGGCGAAGGCACGCAGCGACTTCGCGACGGCGACAGGGTCGCCGTGCACGAACGCGATGGCCGAGGGGCCAGCGAGCTCGTCGTCGAAGGACGAGATACCGGCGTTGTTCGCCGCGATCTTGGTCAGCGTGTTCTTCACCACGGCGTAGGTTGCGTGCTCACTGATGTCTTTGCGCAGCGTCTTGAGCTGAGCAACAGTGAGACCGCGGTACTCGGTCAGCAGAACGGCCGTCGAGCTCTGGAACTTCTCCGTGAGTTCGGCAACCGAGGCTTCCTTGTTCGCCATGGCTACTCCTGTGAATTCTCGTGCCGGTAGCCCGAAGGCAGGCAAAGAAAAAAGCTCCGGCACAGGGGCGCGGAGCTTCGGGATCGCGGTGAGGCGGAACTGAACTCGTGCACCTGCGCGGGCAATTCGCTTCGCGAATCCTTCGTCCGGTGGCGATCCGCGGGGCCGGGGCCCTGCTCGTGCGCACACCGGAAACCGGCGGTCTTTGGCTACGGGAAGCGTACGTCATCGCGGCGCGCGGGCGCAAGTCGAGGAGGAGGGCCCTCCCGCGGGATGCTGGAGGCATGACCGGCCCGACCCCCGACTCCGCCCGCGACGTCGACTCCGCGATCGCCTCGGTGGAGGGCGAGCTCAGCACCCTCTTCAACCGCGTGCGGGCGGCGATGCGCTCCTACGCCGAGCGGCTCCACCCGGAGCTGACGCCGCTGGGCTACAAGACGATCTCGGCGCTCGAGCGCCGGGGGCCCGTGCACTCCGGCGTGCTGGCCGAGCTTCTCGAGATGGACAAGTCGGCGCTCAGCCGCCAGATCACGGCGCTCGACCGCCTCGGCTTCCTCGAGCGCACCCCCGACCCCCAGGACGGACGCGCCACGATCCTCTCGGTGACTCGAGCGACCGCCGCGCGGCTGCGCGAGATCCGCAGCTCGAACCAGGCGCTGATGCACGAGGAGCTGCGCAGCTGGGCGCTCGCCGACGTCGAGCTCTTCGCCTCTCTCCTGCACAGGATCAACGACCTGGACCTCTGACGCTTAGCACCCCCTCCGTTCGGGGACAATCGCCGGACGCCGCCCGCTCGACTGCGTAGTTTCGGAGGCGATGGACCAGCACTCCTCCTCTCTCCTCCCCCCTGGCGTCGACGGCGCACTCGCCTTCGCGCGCGCTCTGAGCACGGACGCGCCTCGGCCCGGCACCGGTCGCACCGCCGAGCTGCACGGGCTCCTCGAGCGCCTGGCCCGGCACGACCTCGGCGTCGCGCGCGCGGTGGAGCCGCACCTCGACGCTCTCGCGATCCTCGGCGAGGCGGAGCTGGACCCGTCCGGACTCGGAGTCTCCGCCGACGCCGCCTGGGGGGTCTTCGCGGCCGAGGGCGGCGGGGATCCTCTGGTCGCCCGCGAGAGCGACGGCGACTGGCTGCTCGACGGAGTGAAGCCCTGGTGCTCGCTGGCCGACCGCCTCGACGCCGCCCTCGTCACCGCGCACGTCGGGGACGCCTCCGGCGAGCGCCGCCTCTTCGCCGTGGCGCTGCGCGACGGGACGGCGACGCCGGAGCAGAACGCCTGGCACGCGCGCGGGCTGACGGAGGTCCCCAGCGGACCGGTCCGCTTCTCCGACGCCCGGGCCGTTCCCGTGGGCGACTCCGGCTGGTACCTCTCCCGGCCCGGCTTCGCCTGGGGCGGCATCGGCGTCGCCGCCTGCTGGCACGGCGGAGCCCTCGGAGTCGCGGCGGCCGTCGCGGCTGCGGCCGCCCGGCGCGAGGACCCGCACCTCCTGGCCCACCTCGGAGCGATCGACACGGCGCTCTCCGCGTCGCGCCGGGCACTGGACGAGGCCGCCGCGGCGATCGACGCGGGCGAGGCCGACGGACCCCGGGGCTCGCTGCTCGCCAAGCGCGTGCGGGCGAGCGTCGCCGGGGCGGTGGAGGAGATCCTGCTCCGCGCCGGACGCGCGCTCGGCCCGGCTCCGCTCGCCCTCGACGCCGAGCACGCCAAGCGGGTCGCCGACCTCGCGCTCTACGTCCGCCAGCACCACGCCGAGCGCGACGACGCCGCTCTCGGCCGCGCCGTGCTCGCCTCGGGCGAGGCGGCCTCCTGGTGAGTCGGCCCTTCGACGGGCGCCTCGAGGGCACTCCTCTCGAGCGCTGGAGCGCGGACGGCCGCCGCGACCGCCTCCCGGAGCTGACCCTGCCCGAGGAGATCCGGCGCGTCCTGGTCGTCGTCGCGCACGCCGACGACGAGACCCTCGGCTGCGGCGGCACCATCGCACTCGCGCGCCGGCGCGGGATCGCGGTGGACGTCGTCGTCGTGACCGACGGAGCCGCGGCCCACGGCGAGCGGGACGCGGACCTGGCCGCAGAGCGCCGGCGGGAGGCCGCGGACGCCCTGGCGGAGCTGGGCCCCGGGATCGGGCTCGCCTTCCTCGACGTGCCGGACTCCGCGACCCCGGACCACCGCGAGCGCATCGCGCACGAGGTGCGCGAGCGGGCGGCCGGCGCCTCCGGGACCGTCCTCCTCCTCTCCACCTGGACCGGGGACGGGCACCGCGACCACCGCGTGGTCGGCGAGGTCTGCGCGGAGGTCGCGCACGAGCTCGGGCAGCCGCTGCTCGCCGCGCCGATCTGGCTGTGGCACTGGGCGGACCCGGAGGACCCCGAGGTGCCGTGGGGCGACCTCGTGCGCCTGCCGCTCGACGACGAGCTGCTCGAGCGCACCCGCCGCGCCCGCTCCCGGTATCCGAGCCAGACCCGCCCCGGGCCCGACGGGACCGGCCCGGTGCTCCACCCGCTCTTCCTGCGCACCTTCGCCGGGGACGACCGGCTGGTGAGGATCGCATGAGCTACTTCGACGAGCTGTACGCCCGCCACGAGGACCCGTGGGGGTACACGAGCCGCTGGTACGAGCAGCGCAAGCGCGCCCTGACCCTCGCGAGCCTGCCGGAGCAGCGCTACGGCTCGGTGCTGGAGATCGGCGCCTCGATCGGCGTGCTGGCTGAGGCGCTGGCCGTCCGGGCCGACCGACTGCTGGCGATCGACGTCTCGAGCGCCGCCGTCGAGCGCGCCGCCCGCCGCCTCGCTCCGCTCGAGCACGTGCGGGTCGAGCACCACGACATCACCCGCGGCGTGCCGGAGGGTCCGTTCGACCTGGTCGTGCTCTCGGAGGTCGGCTACTACCTCGGCGACGACCTCCCCGGCGTGCTGCGCAGCATCCGCGACGCCCTCGCCCCCGCGGGCGAGCTCGTCACCGTGCACTGGCGGCACCCGATCGAGGGTCTCGCGCTCGACGGCGACGCCGTGCAGTCCGCCGTGGCGGACCTGGGCCTGCACTGCCTCGCCCGCCACGAGGAGGAGGACGTCCTGCTCGAGGTCCACGCCCGCGACTCCCGCTCGGTCGCCCGCCGGACGGGGCTGGTGTGAGCCGGCTCGCGCAGGTGCTGGTCGTCGTTCCCGCGCGCGACGAGGAGGAGCGGATCGGCAGCCTGATCGCCTCCGTTCAGGCGAGCGCGACCCACCTCGCCCACCGGGCGCCCGGCATCGGGATGCGCCTCGTGGTCGCCGCGGACGGCTGCTCCGACGCGACCGTCGGGCGGGCCCGTGCCGCCGGCGCCGAGGTGCTGGAGCTCGCCCGCTGCGGAGTCGGCGCCGCCCGCTCCGCCGGGATCGCGCACGCCCTCTCCTCCGTCACCGCTCCGCTCGAGCAGGTGTGGATCGCCAACACCGACGCCGACACCGTGGTCCCCCGCGACTGGCTGGCCGCCCACGTCGAGCACGCCCGACGGCACGACGCGCTGCTCGGCACGGTCCGGCCCGACCCGGCCGACCTCTCCCCCGGCGCCTATTCGCGCTGGCGCGACGTCCGCGCGCGGGAGGAGTCGATCGGCAGCATCCACGGCGCGAACCTCGGCGTCCGCGCGAGCGCGTACCTCGCCGCGGGCGGGTTCGGGCAGGAGCCGCTGCACGAGGACGTCCTGCTCGTCGACCGGCTGCGCGCGAGCGGCGCCCGGGTCGGAGCGACGGACCACGGCGAGGTGGTCACCTCCGGCCGCCGCGACAACCGGGTCGAGGGCGGCTACGGCCGCTACCTCCACGACCGCTTCCCGGCCGAGACGTCTCCGGCCTGCAGCTGAATCGGGTACACGCGCACGCGGAACACGATGCGAGGGGTCCCTGTCAATGGTCGGGCCGCGGTTTGTCACGGATCGCACAGGAGAGTCAAATGGGTGTCGAGCACGACCCGGTGCTCTCCGATGGAAGGGTCACCGCATGAACCCCCGCCTCGTCCTGCTGGCACTGGTCGCCTTCACCGCCTACGTGTTCGGCTCCCGCGCCGGTCGTGGCCGCTACGAAGAGCTGCGCCACCTCGCACTCGGCGTGTGGAACGACCCGGCCACCAAGAAGACCCGCAAGAAGCTCAAGAAGACCTCCAAGCGCGAGGCCAAGCAGCTCACCGCCATCGCGAGCAAGGCCCGCGACAAGGTGCAGCGCCGCCTCCGCTGACCCCCGCTTCCACGACTCACAGGACACCGGCCCGCCGGTGTCTCCGCTCGCATCGGAACGGCCGATCGGGCACGAACTGAAGGAGAAACATCATGGGCATCATCAGCTGGATCATCCTCGGCCTCATCGCCGGGGCGCTCGCCAAGCTCATCCTCCCGGGCAAGCAGGGCGGCGGATGGATCATCACGATCGTCCTCGGCATCGTGGGCGCGCTTCTCGGCGGCTTCCTCAGCACGCTGTTCGGCATCCAGGACGCCGTCAACGGCATCAACATCGTGAGCATCATCGTCTCCGTCGTCGGTGCGATCGTCGTCCTCCTCATCTACGGCGCGATCGTCGGCCGCAAGTCCCGCGCATAAGTCGCGCTCCCCGAAGGCCCCCGGCATCCGTGCCGGGGGCCTTCGTCTTTCCCTCCCCCCTCCCTCC